>JBAXXX010000012.1:0-58329 GCA_037127695.1 Verrucomicrobiia bacterium
CCCGCCTCCCCTACGTGGCTTCTGGGACTTCAATGGGTGAGATCAGGATCTCTGATCCTTGGGCTGGACACCAATTTTGCTACCGAGGATGAAGTGCACGTCGCTGACACTCCGGGCGCCTCGTGCACACGCACGATCGGCCTTCGTGGCCCGATTCCCACCTGCATCTTTGTTTTCGCCGCCCGCCAGCACGACGCGCGCTGGCTCGACGACCTGTTTTTCGATGGGGATCCTTCTATGTGATGGATCGCGGCTACATGGATTCTGCGGGCCGGTGGCAGATCGCGAGAAGTTCGCGCAGAAACAGGGCGTCGTCAGCCAGAGCAGCAGGGTCGTCTCCGGCCACGAACTCCAGGAGGACATTAGGATCGCACCCGAGAGCGCAAAGCTCGGCGACATAGGCCGCCCAGCGATCCGCCCCCTCGCGCAAGGGTAGGCGATGTCCGGGGTCAGGCCACCAATGGAAAGCATGCACATGGTGGAGCCGCGGAGCCATGAGGCGGAGGCCGGCCAGGCACTCGTCCATCGGCCGTCCGTGCGGCGGTTGCCAGAGGGTTTTGATGAATGGATGTTCCGTCCGCGCAAGCAGATCGCAGGCGGATTCCACCGTGTCCGTGAGCGTGCCATCGTGAAACTCGTAGCAGATCCGGACATTTTTTGATGCCGCAAGATCCGCGCAGCGCATGGCATCTCCGGCCACCGCCTGTCGCCAGGAGGCATCGCTTTCCGACGAGCTGCGGTTGCCGGCCCAGACGCGGATGGCGCCGGCACCGAGGGCGGCGGCGGAGGCCAGGACGGAAGAAAATTGAAGGCCGTCATCCGGGCTCGCCGCCAGCCGGTAATAGGAACCATAAGCGGCGGCTTTGATCCCGTGTTTCCGCGTGAGGTCGCCCACCTCTGCCGCCACAGCTTCGTCGCCATGCGGCACATGCACGTCGCCCCCCCATTCGATGGCCTGAAGCTGGTGCTGCAGGCAAAGCTCGATCACCTGCGGGGGCGTCAGCTTGCGGAAGGTTATGGATACGAGACCTGGTTGCATCAGTGGATTTTGACTTCGGCTATTTATGATTCGGAAGGAGGCGCTACTTTTCCAAAAAACGGTTGACCCCTCCGCCGTCGGGTTCGGAAGCGCCTGACAGCTCGTTTGCGATCCTCGCCAAGAGCAGGCGTGACGGTTCGTCCGTGGCGGCGAGCGGGGCGAGCAGGCGCGAGGCCCGCTCGAAATCCCGCTGCAGGAATGCCTCGAAGGCTGCAGAGTAATTCCCTGCGGCGCTCAGGGCCCCGGCCGGGGCAGTTGCCCGGAATGCCATGAGCTCGTAGATGTCAAGCGGTGCGGCGCGCCCGGCGACTGCGACCCGGTCGAGCCTGCGCCAGAGGAACTCTCCGTCTCCAGCGGCCTCTTGGAATGCCGAGCTTGCGATGATCTGGGTCGCGTAGAGCTTATTGATCCCCTCAAGCCGGCTCGTGAGGTTGACGCTATCTCCGATGGCGGTGTAGGTGAAGCGCTTCGCGGTCCCGACATTCCCGACCAGGCAGGACCCGCAGTGCAGGCCGATGCGCACCGTAAACCGGCTTTCCCGCGCCTGCATCGACGCGATCCCTTGCAGCGCCGCGCGGCAGGCGGCAGCCGCAGGGTTCGCGATCCGCTCGGGGGCGTTGAAGATCCCCATCACCCCGTCGCCAAGAAACTTGTCGATCTCGCCAGCGTTCGCATCGATCGCGCTGCCAAAGTCCTCGAAGTAAGCGGTGAGAATTTTGAGGGCGTCCTCCGGAGAGGTATTTTCTGCGTAGGCGGTGAACCCGGCGAGGTCGCAGAACATGATCGAGATGTCCCTTCTTTCGCCGCCGAGTTCCGCGACTCCTCCGCTATGCACGAGATCGCGGACGAGATCCACCGGGACGTAGTGTGAGAACGACTGCAGCCCGGTGCGCATGAGCTCGATGGAATCCGAGAGTGCGCGGATCTCCCGGATGTCCGAGCGGGGCATGGGGTGCGGGCTCAGGTCGAAGCGCGCGATCCGCGCCACATCCCTCGCCAGGCTCTTGAGCGGGTTGGCAATCCGTCCGGCAAGAAAAAAACCGACCGTCAGGGAGGCTCCCAATGCCACCAGCGCGGTCAGAACCCCGTGGAAAATGGTTTTCTCGATGGCTCCGAACGCCTGCTTCCGGCTGAATATAATCGCGCTGATACAGTCGAGGTTCCCGGGCACAACCGCGCTGCGGACCCCAGCAAAGTATTTTTCTCCGAGCACCGAAAGGTTCATCACCAGCCGCCCGCCCTCGCGCTGGATTTTCTCGTAGGACTCCTGCCCTTCGAGGCGCTCGCGAATCCGATCGATCATCGGGTCGGAGTCCAGGCTTTTTGGCGAGGCGAGGATGTGCCCGCGAATCGAAAAGACCAGAGTGTCGCCTTGGAACTCTTTTTTCAGATGGTCGAGGTAGTCGGTCACGTCCTTCAGCAGGAAGTCCACGGTGAGCACCCCGATCAGCGTGCCGTCCTGCGCGCGCACGGACTGGGTCACGCTGATCCCCCGCCCCTCCTGGTCGGTAAATTCGTAGGGCGGTGTCCAGACGATGCCCTTCTGATCTTTCGCCATCTGAAACCAGATCCTCTCCCTCGCGTCAAACGGCCCAGGCGCGGGGTTGCGATAGAACGGCACCAGCTTCCCGGAGGAGTCGGGCTTCCATTCCTGCTGCGCACTTCCGTCCGGAGCGGAGACGTTGAAGACGAGTTCCTCGCCGTCCAGGCTCGCCCCAGCAAAACGTCCGTCGGCATACCCGAAACCGATCCACTTGATCCCGGCCTCAAACAGCAAGGCCTCGGAAAACCCGCGGGCGGTCTCGATGGGGTCGGAGATCGGTAGCGATCCGGTCTGGATCCGCTTGGCAAACGTGAGCAGCAGGCGGTCGGACGGCTCGAAGAGGGCCTCCACCCTGCCGGTTACGGCGTCGAGCGTGGTTTCGATCTGGCGGTTCAGAAGCGTGAGGATGACGGATTGCAGAACCCCCGCGTTGAACCAGGTCGTGCTGAGGCTCGACGCAAAGATCAGCCCCAGGATCACGGCCAGAAGGGTGCTGCGAAAGGAAACCGTGCGTCCCGCGCGCGCAGGCTTTCCGGCAGGCAACACGAGATCCGGCTTGCTCATCTCCCGGAGCCCTTCTGCTGAGGGCTCTCGCCGGCCGGCCGCTTGAGCCTGGGGATGATTTTCGGCCGCCAGGCCGGGACGGATACCGTGCCGGTCGAGATGTATTCGAAGAGCTTGCTGACCGGATAGAAAACGATGCCGGGAATCCCGCGGGCGTTGATGCGCATGCTCATGTCGAGCCGGCTGGTCATAAAGTAGATGTCCCCGGCTCCGTGCATGCTGAATCCCGCGCCCTCGATGACAAGGTTTTTTGTATTGATCTTCTCGTTGGCTGCCGTGAAATCTGCCGTGGCCACGCGCGCAGTCTGGTAGCCGACCCCGGGAAGGATCGCGCCAAGGATATCGGAAAACGGGCCGAGGACCGGGATCGCAAAGACATTGCCATCCTCGACCCGGATGCTGCCCGCCCCCTGCATCAGGTTTTCTTGGCCCATGCGCGCGCGGAACTTGTAGCCTCCGCTGACGACGCCCTTCGAGTCATTATAGTGAAAATAAAGATTGGTGAGCTGGGCGAAGTTCACGCGGCTGAGCTTGACGTCCGCGCTGAATGTCGGGTCCCTGTCATCGATCGAGACGATCGCCTTGAGCACGACATCTCCGCCCATGAACGAGGCACGGCGGACGTCCGCATTTACCTTGGTTCCGACAACATGCACCCTTGCCGAGGTTTTTCCGAATTTCAGCGTGCGCCTGAGCAGGTCGTAATCCAGCCCGTCAGCCGACTCGATGGAGATCTCCAGGGCGTTCTTGGAGGCATCTTTGAGGTGGACCTTCCCCTGCACAACCGCTGCAGGCGGCACTCGGAACCGGTAGGGCCGGAGCGCCTCGGCGATCTTCGGATCGATCCACATGAGAACGTCGCAGGGGACGAGGGTTGAGCGGATGTCATGGAGCCGGGCCTCTTGGAGGCCCACGTCGTAGGCGAAGGTGCCTGTGCCTCGGCCGCTGCCGGTCACAACCAGAAAATTCTTGTAGGTGACGCAGCGGTCGCCGATCTCAAAGTCGGCCGTCGCGCTGTCGAGCCAGGACCCGCGCATCGCCGTGCGCCCGAGCTTGAGATGCCCGCCGCCGCGCAGGCTCGCAAAATCGAGCTTCGACGCCCGCAGGGAAATCGAGATCTCAGGGAGCTCGGCAAACTCCATCTTGGAGAGGAACTCGCGGGTGTTCGGATCAAAAAGCCCGAGAAGGTCGGTGGGCGGGATCGTCGTGCGGGCATTGATGCGGAAATCGTTCGGCGCAACCCAGATCTGCCCGCTCAGCTCGCCTTTTCCGACCGCCATCTGCACGTCTCTCGCGTAAAGCAAGCCATCCTTCCAGGCGAACTGGCAACCCGCCTTGCGGAATTCGATCCCTTGAAACGAGATCTGCGGCGCCGAGATCGTCCCGGTCACGCTTACCGTGGAGGGCCCGACCGTAAACCGCGCGTCGATCTGCGGCGGGCGCTTGAAACCCAGCGTCCGGAGCGCGCCGGTTTTTTTTGTAAAGGCCGCGAAGAAGGGCGCGGGGCTGAGGGTGGAGAGGACGGCCCCTTCCACGACTCCGCTGCTCCGCGACCATTCGGCCGATGCCTCTGCCGTGCCGCTTTTGTCTGTGGCGGCAAGGCGCTGGATCCGCAGGGTGCCGCCTTGGAGCTCTCCTTGCAGCTCAAGGCTTTTGAGGGCCCAACCCTCGCCGGATATCTCGCCAGACTTCAGCAGCAACCGTTCGACCCGCAGGGAATCGAGATTGGCCAGGTCGGCATCGATCTCGGCGCTCAGCACCGGAGGCCCGCCCGGGTAATGCAGCTTCGCAAGCTCAACGAGCAGCTTCTTCACAAGGGCCGATCCCCCGGCGGGTTGCGGGGCGGGCTTGGGCTTTGAGGATGGCTGGATGGATGACGGGTTGAGGAACTGCCCGGTCAGATCCACGCGGATCCCCTCGACGATCCCCTCGAGCCGGCTGAGCCGGAGCCGGTCGCCGAGAAGGATCACCTCGGCATCCACCTGCATGAGATCCAGCCTCGGCGCATCGTCGGCATCGTCCATGGGGATCGAGATGCCGGCATCCTTGAGCGAGAGCTTGTCCACGGCAACCTTCCCGCGCGAAAGCTCGCTCAGGTTGAGGGAGAGCGAGATATCGCTGATCTTTGCGAGCAGCCGCCCGCCCTCGAGGCGGTCGCGAATCGTAAAGTCTCGCGCCAGCAGCCCGGAGAACGGGTCCAATGCGAGCCGCCCGATCGAGACCTCCAACGCATTATTGCTCAGCGCGGCGGAAAGCGCCTCCTTCGCGCCAAACCCGATCCCCACCTCCCGCAGGTAGAGCGCGGCGGAGGGAATGCCCAGAAAAATCAGCGCCAGCACAAGGCGGATGGCATTCTTTCCAAAAAAATGTATCGCCGGGTGCACTCTCATATGGAGGGCGATTTTGCCATAGAGATCGCTGCGAGCACAGCGCAGAATGAAGAAAGATCGGTGCTCCCACTTTTTTGATGCCCCGGTGTCATTTTGACTTCATGCGACGCGGTGCCTTGCCGCGCGGTCTCCAGAAAATGGGGCGGCGGACGCGCCTCAAGGCCCGGACATTCTCAGCTCCGCCGCTCGCCGCAGGAGATCCAGATGCCGAGGAGGGCGATGTCTGCCGGGGTGACCCCGCTGATGCGCGCCGCCTGGCCGAGGGTCTCCGGGCGGATTTTTGAGAGGCTTTGGACGGCCTCGGTGCGGAGGCCCCGGATGGCCTCATAGGTGGCGGAGTCCGGGATCCTCTTCGCTTCGTGGCGCGCGGAGCGGGCGATCTGCTCCTCTTGGCGGCGGAGGTAGCCTTCGTATTTCAGATCCGTTTCGATCTGCTCCCAGACCTCGGCCGGATAGGCGGCGCGGACGTCTTGGGGGAGCGCCCGCCACGTGTTCTCAGCGCGCTTGAGCCAGCGTTCGAGCGAGAGGGTGTCCGCCTGGATCTCGCGGAGGCGGGATCGAAGCTCCGCGACCTGGGCGGACTTCTGCTCGAAGCGGGATTTTCGCTCGCCGGAGACGAGCCCGGCCGCGATGCCTTGTCCTGTCAGGCGCAGGTCGGCATTGTCCTGGCGGAGGAGGAGGCGATATTCCGCGCGGCTCGTGAACATCCGGTAGGGCTCGGGCGCGCCTCTGGTGACGAGGTCGTCCAGAAGAACTCCGATGTAGGCATCGTGGCGGGCGAGGGTGAAGGCCGGGCGCGCCTGCGTCTTCAGCGCCGCGTTAGCTCCCGCGATGAGCCCCTGCGCGGCGGCCTCCTCGTAACCTGATGTGCCATTGATCTGGCCTGCGAAATAGAGGCCGGAGACCAGCTTGGTCTCGAGGGTCGCATGCAGCTGGGTGGGCGGGCAGTAATCGTATTCCACCGCGTAGCCCGGGCGCAGGATCTCCGCGCTCTCCAAGCCGGAAATGCTGCGGATGAACGCGTATTGCACATCGAACGGAAGGCTCGTTGAGACGCCGTTCACGTAGACCTCGCCGGAATGCCGCCCCTCGGGCTCGAGAAAAATCTGGTGTTTTGGCTTGTCCGCAAACTTCACGACCTTGTCTTCGATGCTCGGGCAATACCGAGGGCCGACGCCTTCAATAACTCCGGCGTAGAGCGGCGACTTGTCGAGGTTCGCGCGGATGATCTCGTGCGTGCGCGCGTTCGTGTACGTGATGTGGCA
Source organism: Verrucomicrobiia bacterium (assembly GCA_037127695.1). Lineage (GTDB taxonomy): Bacteria > Verrucomicrobiota > Verrucomicrobiia > Chthoniobacterales > Terrimicrobiaceae > QYQL01. The sequence continues at coordinate 6,802 of JBAXXX010000012.1, forward strand.
GGGGAGCTGCCTTGCGCTGAGGGCGCCGCCCCTCCACTCGTTCAACGTAAAGATATCGTCCTCCCCGCGCTGCAGGGTATCTGCGAGATAGCTGAATGCGGGCGGTGGCTCATCCCCCGGCTGGGCCTCGCATTTGGAGAGATCGATGCTCTTCGCAAGAATGCGGCATGGCGTGCCGGTCTTGAAGCGCCCGACCTCAAATCCCAGCTCGCGCAGGCAGTCGCTGAATGTCGAAGCCGGGTCGCCGAGGCGTCCGCCACCCTGCGACCTAAGGCCGACATGGAGGAGCCCGCGCAGGAACGTCCCCGTGGTGACAACGACCGCCTTGGCAAGGAACCGGAGCCCGAGGCTTGTTACGACCCCGGCGACGGCATCGCCCACAACGGCAAGGTGCGAGGCTTCCCCCTGCTTGAGATCCAGCCCCGGCTCGAGCTCGACAAGCGCCTTCATGCGGAACTGGTAGGCCTTTTTGTCGCACTGCGCGCGGGGGGCGCGGACGCTCGGCCCCTTGCTGGCATTCAGCATCCGGAACTGGATTCCGGTGGCATCCGTGTTCAGGCCCATCGCGCCGCCGAGGGCGTCGATCTCCCGCACCAGATGGCCCTTCGCTAAGCCTCCGATCGCCGGGTTGCACGACATCTGGCCGATCGTATCGGCATTCTGCGTCAGCAGCAGGGTCTTGCAGCCAAGCCGCGCCGAGGCCATCGCGGCCTCGATCCCCGCATGGCCGGCCCCGATGACAACGACATCGTAGGGCTTGGGATACTCGAATTCGCTCAACTTATTCTGTGGGAATGTCGTGCTCCGCAAGCTTCTTCATGAGCACCTCGGCCTTTAGCTTGTGGCTGTTCTTGAGCACGATGTCGCCAGCGACAAAATTGTCGAACGTCCCGCGGATGCCTGTGTTCTCGCCCGTGACGATGAACGCTCGCTCCTTGGTGATCTCGCCGTCCCAGTTCCGTTGGAAGACGTCGGCCTTCGAGCCGTCCGTCGCTACGACCACGCCGTTCTTCGGCACGTCATCCGTTCCGAAGACAGCTTTCACATCCGGAGTCGTCTGCTTCGGGAGCTGCAGGAATACCGCCAGCGGGTCGCCTTCGGAATCGGCCGACTGCGCGACCTGCCCGACCCGCCCATAAACGAGAATTCTCATCCCGTTATATTTCTGCAGCGCGGCATCCGGGGCGGTGGAAAATTCTTTGACGATCTGCTCCAGGGTCACGAACCCGTCCGGAGGAAGCGGGGGCAAGGAGGATGTCTGAGCGATCGCTGCTTGCGCGAATGTTGCAGCCAGAGTGCAGAGCCAGAGGAGGAGTTTCATATCGGTGAGCATGCCGCAGATCCCGACATTTCACAAACCGAAAAGTCCGGCAGCAGAAAATCATCGTGCCATCCGGGCGGAATCCAGCGCCGAGATCGAGCCGGCGGTGAAAGCCGTCTTTCCGCCGATCAAATCAAAATCAAGTTAGCCAGCCGCTCCTCGACCTGCTCCCGAAGAAACATGTAGAGCTGCGGGTTGCGCAGCGCCAGGATTTCGAGGGCTGCCAGCGCCGCATTCGAGGGTTCCAGCACGGTAGTTACCGGCACGTTCGAGGGCGTCCGCAGCGACGACCACACATCGTCAGGGAATTCTTTGAAGCTTGCCGGGACGGTAATCACAGGAACCGTGGTGGAAGCCGAGAGGGTCGGGCCTGCGCCGTTTGATCGCCCAATAAAGGCGATGACAACGGTATCTGGCACCTGCTGCACATAGCAGTGAAGCTCGTTGAGCCCGCGGACAGGCTCCTTGTGAAGCGAGCAGGTCGCGGTGGTGAGCTTCAATCTGCGGCCTTCGGAGCAAGCGGCTCCCCCGCAAAACCGATCGATGGCATTCACCAATGGAGAAACATCGTCTTTGTCGGAGCCTCGCCAAATAAGGACCTGCTGGACGGGCAGCCGGAAGCGGCCGGTCACCTCGGCGACGCGCCGGTATTTTCCTGCCACATCGTCGAGCTGGCCGCCGTCACGATACGCCTGTTTGTCAATGTGGATGCCGTTCTCGAGCACCCGCCAGGAGTCGTTGTCGATCACGTCGGCAAGAAGCAGGGCTCCATCTCGCGCCAGGCCGAACTCGACCTTGTAGTCGACGAGCGTCCGCCCTTCGAGCTGCCATGCCTTTTCAAGGATGAGGAAGGCGCGCCCGGCGATCTTCTTAATTTCCGGGAAAAGCTTCCATTCCTCAGCCGAGCCAAAGACTTCGCTCTCCGGAAGAACCAGGAACGGCACCTGCCCATGGATTGGCTTGGAGGGCAGGTAAAGGGAGATCGTTCCCGCACCTTGCGAGTATTCCATGAGCGGGTCATCGCAGAGGAGCGAATGCTCCTTCCATTTTTTTCCGCTCGTCTTGAGGTAGAGCTCCACGAGAAGCTTCGGGAAAAGGTGGCCTTTGGCAAGGAAGGGCATCCGCTTGAGATAGGAGCCATGGGCCTCGCGCCGGACCACCACCTCGTAAGGAAGCATTTGGCAGAGCGGAGCCAGGAACGTCGTCGCATCGATCTGCTCATCGAAGGCCACAGGAATGCCGCAGGCTTTGAGGAGGCGGAACACATTGCATGTCGTCTGGGTCGCAAGCTCGGCTTTCCCCTCGATGAGGTCATGCTTTGCTCCGTCGCCCGCCGTAATGTCATCCTTCGAGACAAGGAGCACCTTCCCGGGATCCTGCTTGGCCGCAAAAATGATTTTTGTTTTCCCTTCTGCGATCAGGCCGCCGCCAACTGGCCGCTCAGTTTTCTTCGTCATTTCTTCCTTTCCTTTGTGCGGGCTGCGGTGCCCGGGTACACCCGGTCCGCCGCTGCTCGCCATTTCCTCTGTAGGAAGGCGACAACTACACTCTCGTTTCGGATAAAGCCAGCCCCAGAATTTCCTTGTTGGGCGTCGCACTTTTTCTCGGGAGCGATCTGCACAGTTGTTGCTGTCCTGCTGATGGGCTTCATTTATTCCTTTCAACGTCGTGAAAGGAATCTATCCACGCAGTGAGCAGTTGCCCTTAAATTCCGAGTCCTCAGGCAAATAATTCGCTGTGGCTGCCCAAGCGGACCATGCGCAACTCCTCGCGTGTCTGCACGTAGATGAGGAGCAAGTCTGGCTGGAGATGGCACTCCCGGCACCCAGCGTATCCGCCTTTCAGCGGGTGATCGCGAAACTTCGCTTCCAGCAGATCCCCTGCTTCCAAAAGATCGACTGTCCTTTCGATCAGCTCAATGAGCCCTTTGTCCCGGGATCGCTTTTTGTAATCCCGCTTGAACTGGCCGGTGTAGGTAACCTCGCGCATTATCCATTGATCGACCGGAGAGCCTGGGAGGCGGACTTGTAGCGCCGGGTTGGCCTTTCGTTCAGCGCTGCGGCGGTCACCGGGGTGGGGGAGCGCTCGGAATATCGCTCTTCAATCTCCTCTACGGTCGCATTGGTCAGGTCGAGATGCGGGCGCGTGGTCAGGGCGAACGGGATGCCCTTCTGAATGCAGATCTGGCTCAAAAAGAGGTTGATCGCGTCGCCCACAGAAATCCCCAATTTCGAAAGCACCCGCTCGGCCGCGGTCACCTTTTCGGAATCCACACGGGTACGTAGTATCGCTGTTTTTGCCATGTCACAGATATGCGCCGTTTGTGCGTTGCCGTCAAAGGGAACCATTCAGGCCGGCAGACATCGAATGAATTTCCGGCTCAGATCTCAGAAAAGTCGCGCGAGCCCCACTTCGCGGACTGGAGGGGTCTGAGGGCCGCAGAGCCCTCCAGTCCGCGAAGTGGCGCTGCGACTACAGCATGGGGAAATGCGATGTGACCACGGGCCAATGCACGTCGTTTTCGAACGCGGATGGACGTACGATTTCAGCCGATGATTTGTCCGTGATCCGACGCATGGCGAAGGTTGTTCTCGCAACCCCAATAGCAGGGCCGGAACTCCCCGCAGGAAGGGATCACATCCTCACGCGCCGAGATCTTCGCCGACCATGTAGCGGGTGAATCGGCGGATAATCATGTTCTCTCCGAGCTCGGCGATCTTTTTGTTCAACAGGTCCTGGATCGTCATGTCCGGGTTCTTAATGAACGCCTGCTCGAGAAGGCAGACGGTGCTGAAAAATTTGTCGATTTTCCCTCCGACGATTTTTTCCACAATGCTCTCTGGCTTCCCCTCCACCTGGGCCGCGAAGATTTCGCGCTCAGCCTGAACGAGCTTGTCTGGAACCTGCTCCCGGCTCACATAGAGCGGATGCGCGGCGGCGATGTGCAGGGTGACGTCCTTGACAAACTCGCGGAAAATCTCATTTTTTGCAACGAAATCGGTTTCGCAGTTGATCTCGACCAGCACCCCCACCTTGCCTTGGAGGTGGATATATGAGGCGATCGCCCCCTCCTTCGCAGTGCGGGAGGATTTTTTTCCAGCATTGGCGATGCCCTTTTTGCGAAGGATTTCCTCTGCGCCAGCCAAGTCGCCGTGGGATTCCATAAGGGCCTTCTTGCAATCCATCATGCCAACGCTGGTTTTTTCGCGGAGTTCTTTGACAAGTGAAGCGGGGATTTGAGACATAAAAAAAGCTTTGGTTTTTTAGGGGGGCAGCATTTCAGGCTATGCCGGCCGCAGATTTGCTCGACAGCTCATCTGCTGGACGCTGAAGCCTGAATGCTGGGAACCTTGTTTGTTATTCCGAGACGGCTTCTAGATTTGCAGGCGCCGACTTCCCTGCGGTCCCGCGGCCTTCGAGCACCGCCTGGACGAGCTTCTGAAGAATCACGCGGATCGCCCGGATGGCATCGTCGTTTCCGGCTATCGGATATTCGATTTTCTCCGGGTCGCAGTTGGTGTCCACGATCGCGATGATCGGAATTTTCAGGCGGTTGGCTTCCGCCACGGCGATCTCCTCCCGGAGAGTGTCGATTACGACCAGCGCTTCGGGAAGCTTATCCATGTCCACGATCCCTTCGAGGTTATGGTGGAGCTTGGCCCCCTCGCGGCGGATTGACGAGGCTTCCGCCTTGTTAATCTTTGCGAAGGCAGGGGATTTTTCCGAGGCTTCGATCTCCTTCAGGCGGGCGACGCTTTTCCGGATGGTCGTGAGGTTGGTGAGCGTTCCTCCGAGCCATCGCTGGTTGACAAAGAGCTGCCCGGTCGCAGTGGCCGCCTCACGAACCGCTTCCTGGGCCTGCTTCTTGGTGCCGACAAACAGCACCTTGCCCCCGCCGCGCACAAGCGCCGAGAGATACGCCGAGGCGCGCTCGATCTGCCCCACCGTCTGCTCCAAATCGATGATGTAGATAGAGTTTTTCTCTTCGAGGATGTAGTCGCGCATTTTTGGATTCCAGCGTTTTGTCTGGTGCCCGTAATGCACGCCCGCTTCTAGCAGTTCGGTCATTTTTTCGATGTTCAAGTTATTAGATGTTTCCATGGTGTTCACTTAGCTGGCAGCTTTTTCGGTTTCAGGATTAGCCGCTGCATCAAGCTCGTCGCCCAAGTGAACGATCTCGGTATCACGGTAGATCTGGAAACCAGTTCCCGCCGGGATGAGATGGCCCAGAATGACGTTCTCTTTGAAGCCTCGCAGTCGGTCCACTCTGCCAAGTGTGGCCGCCTCGGTCAATACGCGGGTCGTATCCTGGAAGGACGCCGCTGAGATGAAGCTGTCGGTTTCGAGCGAGGTCTTGGTGATGCCAAGCAGGACTGGGCTGGCCTCGGCGGGCTTGCCGCCCTTCTCGATGACCCGCTCATTTTCCGCATCGAAAGCCAACCGGTCCACCTGGTCGCCCCAAAGGAGGCCGGTGTCGCCAGGCTCGGTGATCTTCACCTTGCGGAGCATTTGGCGAACGATAATCTCAATGTGCTTGTCATTGATTTCCACTCCCTGGAGGCGGTAGACCTCCTGAACCTCGTTCAGCAGGTGCTCCTGGAGCTCCTGCGGACCGCAGACTTCCAAGATCTCGTGCGGGACGACGGGGCCATCGGTCAGCTGCTGGCCCTTTTTCACCACGTCTCCCTTGAAGACAATGATGTGCTTGTTGAGCGGGATGAGGTGCTCCTCCTCGGCTTTGCTTTCCGGATCGGTAACGATGAGTCGGCGCTTGGCACGGACCGTGCCGCCGATGTCCACCACACCGTCAATCTTCGCGATCTCGGCGGCATCCTTCGGCCGGCGTGCCTCAAAGAGCTCCGCCACGCGCGGAAGGCCCCCAGTAATATCCTTCGTCTTCGCAATTTTCCGCGGGGTTCTCGCGAGCCGCTGCCCGGCAGGAACCTTTGAATTTTCCTTCACTTCGATATGGGCGCCTGCGGGGATCGAGTAGCTGGCCAAAACCTGCTTTGCCTCGTCGGCGATGACGATCTGAGGATGGAGATCCTCCTTGTGCTCGATGACAACGGTTCCCATAACCCCTGTGGCTTCGTCCACCTCCTTGCGGATGGTGACGCCTGGGATCATGTCCTTGAATTCGATGCGGCCTGCCTTCTCCGTAATGATCGGTACGTTATAGGGATCCCACTGGATGAAGGTTTCCCCTTTTTTGACCTTCGAGCCATCGGCGACAGAGATCACGGATCCCACAACGATGTTGTGGCTTTCGAGCTCTCGCCCGTCGGGAGCATGGACGCTGGCCGTGCCGTTCTTGTTGAGAACAACAAACGTACCCTCGCTCGTTGCGACGACCTTGAGCTCGTTGAATCGGACGACGCCTTCGTTCTTGGCCTTGACGACCGGCTGTTTGAACGTCTGGCTGGCGGTTCCTCCGACGTGGAATGTTCTCATCGTCAGCTGGGTGCCTGGCTCGCCGATCGACTGGGCGGCGATGATGCCGACCGCCTCTCCGAGCTTGATCATGGACCCGGTGGAAAGGTTCCGTCCATAGCACTTCGCACAAATTCCGCGCTTGGATTCGCAGGTGAGGGCCGAGCGGATCTTGAGCTGCTCATGGCCGATCTTCTCGAGCGCCGCTGCGCTCTCCTCATCGATGAGCTGGCCCGCCTTGATGATCGGCTTGCCGGTGAGTGGGTCCTTGACTGTCTCGCAGGTGGCGCGCCCGATGATGCGGGTCGAGAGGCTGACCACCTCCTCATCCCCTTCATAAATCGGTCGGACATTGATGCCGTTGACGGTCTGGCAGTCCTCGATCGTGATGATGACATCCTGCGCGGCATCCACGAGCTTGCGGGTGAGGTATCCCGAGTCGGCGGTCTTGAGCGCCGTGTCGGCGAGGCCCTTGCGGGCTCCGTGGGTCGAAATGAAGTATTCGAGCACCGACAGCCCCTCGCGGAAATTCGCGGTGATCGGCTGCTCGATGATTTCTCCCGAGGGTTTGGCCATGAGGCCTCGCATGCCTGCGAGCTGCTTGATCTGGGTGCGGTTGCCCCGAGCGCCCGAATCGACCATCATAAACACAGGGTTCATCTCGCGCCGGCCTTCGTTGTGGTCCAGCGTGCGGAAGAGCGCGTTCGCCACCTCTTCGCCGGTATGCGTCCAGATGTCCTGCACCTTGTTCTTGCGCTCGCCATCGGTGATGATGCCTCGGAGGTACTGCTTCTGAACTTCGCTGACCTCTTTGTGGGCTTTTTCCAGAAGCTGCACTTTCTCCGCCGGGATAATCATGTCGGTGATCCCGATCGAGATCCCCGCCTTGGTGGCCTCGCGGAACCCGAGCTCCTTCAGCAGATCGAGCGTCTCGACCGTCTTTTGCTGGCCAGCAAGCTTATAGCAATGCCAGATGACGTCCGAGAGCTGCTTCTTTCCGCAAACCTTGTTGTAGAATCCGAGGGCTTCCGGCCAGATCTGGTTGAAGACAACGCGGCCGGCCGTCGTTTCAATAACCTTCAAAAGAGGGTCGCCAAAAATCGTTGTGCGGTTGAAGTCCGGATTTTTAAACCGGATCCGGGAATGCGTGCGGATCGAGCCCTCCGAAATGGCAAGCTCGACCTCGTCGGCGCTGGCGAAGAGCGACGTGCGCTTGTCCTTGTTCGCATCTTCCCCGCGAGGTTTCTGCGTCAGGTAGTAGCAGCCGAGCGGGATGTCCTGCGACGGGTTGGTGATCGGCTTGCCGCTCGATGGCGAGAAGATGTTGTTCGGAGCCAGCATGAGCATGCGCGCTTCCATCTGCGCCTCGACGGAGAGGGGGACGTGAACCGCCATCTGGTCGCCGTCAAAATCCGCGTTGTAGGCGGTGCAGACGAGCGGGTGGATGCGGATTGCCTCGCCCTCGATCAGGAGCGGCTCGAAGGCCTGAATCGAGAGGCGGTGCAGCGTTGGCGCACGGTTCAGCAGGACAGGGTGCCCCTTGGTGACCTCTTCGAGGATGTCCCAGACCTCCGGAGTCTGTCGCTCGATCAGCTTCTTCGCGCTGCGGACCGTATGCACATGCCCCTGCTCTTTGAGCCTGCGGATGATGAAGGGCTCGAACAGGACAAGCGCCATCTTCTTTGGCAGGCCGCACTGGTTGAGCTTGAGCTCCGGGCCGATGACGATGACCGATCGCCCCGAGTAGTCCACACGTTTTCCAAGAAGGTTTTGCCGGAAGCGTCCACCCTTGCCCTTGAGCATGTCGCTCAGTGACTTCAGCGGGCGGTTGGCGGCTCCTGTGACCGCGCGGCCGTGGCGTCCGTTGTCGAAAAGCGCGTCCACAGACTCCTGGAGCATGCGCTTTTCGTTGCGGATGATGACCTCTGGAGTCTTCAGCTGGAGGAGGGTTCGGAGGCGGTTGTTGCGGTTGATGACACGGCGGTAGAGATCGTTGAGATCGGAGGTCGCAAACCGCCCGCCTTCGAGAGGAACTAGCGGGCGAAGGTCCGGCGGGATCACAGGAAGGACGTTGAGGATCATCCATTCCGGGCGGGTTTTTGAATTCGCAAACCCCTGGACGAGCTTGCGCCGCTTGGCCAGCTTTTTCCGCAGCTGCTTGCTTCGCGTGGCCACCATCTGCTGCTCGATCTCGACGTTGGCTGCAGCCAGGTCGATCTGCTCGAGAAGCTTTTGGATCGCCTCGGCCCCCATTCCGCAGGTGAAAGCATCTCCATACTGGTCCTCCGCCTCGCGGTATTCCGACTCGGTGAGAAGCTGGCAGCGCTGGAACGGGGTGCTCCCCGGGTCAATGACGATGTAGTCCTCGTAATAGATCACGCGCTCGAGCTGGCGGGACGTCATGTCGAGCATGAGGCCGAGGCGGGAGGGCATGCACTTATAGAACCAGATGTGCGAGACCGGAACGGCGAGGTCGATGTGCCCCATGCGCTCGCGGCGAACGCGCGAAAGCGTAATCTCGACGCCGCAACGGTCGCAGATGACCCCCTTGTGCTTGATGCGCTTGTATTTCCCGCACGAGCATTCCCAGTCGCGGGTCGGCCCGAAAATGCGCTCGCAAAAGAGCCCGCCTTTTTCCGGCTTGAACGTGCGATAGTTGATGGTCTCGGGATTTTTAACCTCCCCTTTGCTCCAGCTTCGCATCGCTTCGGGCGAGGCGACGGTAATCGCCACCTCATCAAAGCCCACCGGCTTCTGCTCACTAAATAAATTAGCCTCTTTCATGGTATCGTTTCTTGTTCGGGTTGCGGTTGGGCGGGTCAGACGAGGGAATCGCTATGGGACGGGCCTTTGCCTCCCACCCGGACATCCAGTCCGAGCCCCTGCATTTCTTTGATGAGGACGTTGAACGACTCGGGGGTGCCGGCCTCGAGCGAATTGTCGCCTTTGACAATGCTCTCGTAGATGCGTGTGCGGCCGGCGACATCGTCGGATTTGACCGTCAGGAGCTCCTGGAGGGTATAGGCTGCGCCGTAGGCTTCGAGCGCCCAGACCTCCATCTCACCGAATCTCTGGCCGCCATATTGGGCTTTTCCTCCGAGGGGCTGCTGCGTGACCAGGCTGTAGGGGCCGACCGCGCGGGCATGGATTTTGTCCGCAACCAGATGCCCGAGCTTGAGCATGTAGATGTAGCCGACGACGACCTGCTGGTCGAACGCATCTCCGGTCCGGCCATCATAGACGGTGGACTTTCCGTTTTCGTTGGTCCAGGTGAAGCCCTCCTTGGTTTTTGCCTCCTTCAAGAACTCGCGAATCTTGGTTTCCGGAATGCCGTCAAAGACAGGCGTGGCCACATGGAAACCGAGCGCCTTGGCGGCGACTCCGAGGTGGGTTTCAAGCACCTGCCCGACGTTCATACGGCTCGGCACGCCAAGCGGGTTGAGAACGATGTCCACCGGAGTTCCGTCCGCAAGAAACGGCATGTCTTCCTCTGGAACGATCTTCGCGACAACCCCCTTGTTGCCGTGGCGACCGGCCATCTTGTCCCCAACGCTGAGCTTGCGCTTGCTGGCGATATAGACTTTGACCTGCTTGATGATCCCTGGGTCCACGTCGTCGCCGCTTTCGATTCGCCCAAGGTTCTGGTCGCGCTCGTTGTCCACGTCAACAAACTTGTGCTCGAACTGCCCGATGATCTCGTTGATTTTATTGCGGATCGGGCTCGGGTCGATTTCAACGTGGTTGTAGACGGCCGCAAGCTTGCGGAGAAGCTGCTTCGTAATCTTGCGGTTCGCGGGGATGATGATCTCGCCGGTCTGCGCGTTAACGACATCCAGCGGGATCTTTTCGTTCAGCAGGATATTCGAGAGCGAGGCGGTAAGCATCTCGTGCAGATCGTCTTTGCGCTTTTTGTAGTCCTCGAGGATCATCTTCTGCTGGCGCTTGGACTCCGTCGGGGTCATTTTCGTGCGGGCGACCTCCTTTTTCGCGGAGACCTTCACGTCCATGACGATGCCGTAGGTTCCCGAGGGAACTGTCAGGGAGGTGTCCTTGACGTCCGCCGCCTTCTCTCCGAAGATCGCGCGGAGGAGGCGCTCTTCGGGGGCGAGTTCGGTTTCGCTCTTCGGAGTGATCTTTCCGACGAGGATGTCGCCCGGCTTGACCTCCGCACCGATGCGGATCACGCCATCGGCACCGAGGTGCTGGAGGGCCTCCTCGCTGACATTTGGAATATCGCGGGTAATTTCCTCCGGACCGAGCTTCGTATCGCGCGCGCCGATCTCAAACTCATCGATGTGGATCGACGTGTATATGTCCTCTTTGACAACGCGCTCGGAAATGAGGATCGCATCCTCAAAATTGTAGCCGTTCCAAGGCATGAACGCGACGAGAACGTTGCGGCCGAGGGCGAGCTCTCCGTTCTCCGTGTTCGGACCGTCCGCGATGACATCGCCTTTCTTGATAGGCTGGCCCTTGTGAACGATCGTCTTCTGGTTGATGCAGGTGCTGGCGTTCGACCGCATGAACTTGCGGAGCTCGTAAACGTGAACCCCGTTTTCCGGATCGTGTTTGATCTTCTTTTTCCCTTCAGGAAGCTCTCCGTCCTTCGTGATCGTGATGTGCGTTGCTGTGACCGAGGCGACCTTTCCGGAGGCTTCGGCGCAGATCACAGCCCGGGAGTCGCGGGCCACCCGGCCCTCGAGCCCGGTGCCCACGATCGGGGCCTCGGAAACCAGGAGCGGAACCCCTTGACGCTGCATGTTTGAGCCCATGAGAGCACGGTTCGCATCGTCATGCTCAAGAAACGGGATCAGTCCGGCCGCCACAGAAACGAGCTGCTTCGGAGAGACGTCCATGTATTGGATGAGCGAGGGCTCAACATCGAGGAAGTCCCCGCGGTATCGCGCCGAGACCTTCTCGCCAGTCAGCCGCCCCTGGGAATCCACCGGCGAGTTTGCCTGCGCAATGTGGAAGTTCTCATCGCGATCTCCGCTCAGGTATTCCACCTCCTCAGTGACGTGACCATTGGCCACTTTCCGGTAAGGGGTCTCGATGAACCCAAACTCGTTGATGCGAGCAAACGTGCTGAGCGAGCTGATGAGTCCGATATTCGGGCCTTCCGGCGTCTCGATCGGGCAGATTCGCCCATAGTGGGAAGGGTGGACGTCGCGGACTTCGAATCCCGCGCGGTCGCGGCTGAGGCCTCCTGGCCCGAGAGCCGAAAGTCGGCGCTTGTGGGTCAGCTCGGACAGCGGGTTCGTCTGATCCATAAACTGGCTGAGCTGGCTGCGACCGAAGAAATCGCGCACGACGGCGCTGAGCGACTTCGGGTTGATCAGCTTCTGCGGAGTGATCTGGTCCACGTTGGCATCAAAAAGGGTCATGCGCTCGCGCACCAGCCGCTCGGTGCGGGCGAGCCCGACCCGGCACTGGTTGGCAAGGAGCTCCCCGACCGTCCTCACGCGCCGGCTTCCCAGGTGATCGATGTCGTCGGTCATCCCGTCTCCGTTGCGGAGCTGGACAAGGTATTTCATCGCGGCAACAAAATCCTCCTTGGTCAGGATGCGCTCGTCCTCGCGGATGTTGAGCCCAAGCTTCTGGTTGATTTTGTGCCTGCCGACGCGGCCGAGGTCATAGCGCTTGGAGTCGAAGAACAGCCGCTTCAGCATTCCGCGGGCGTTTTGCACGGTTGGGGGGTCGCCAGGGCGGAGCTTGCGGTAGATGTCTTTCAGCGCCTCGTCCTCGTCGTGGGCAGGGTCTTTTTTCAGCGACTTGATAATCGTATCATCGGTCTTCGTATCAACGACATTGACCGATTTGTGACCCAGGCCGATGAGCTGGCGGACGGTCGCTGCGTTGAGCGGCTCAAACGCGCGGGCAACAGTAATTTCCCCGTCACGGATGTCGGCGATGAGCACCTTCGTCGTAATCTCCTCCTCCTCCAGTCGATCGCTGAGCTTCAGATCCTCGATCTTGTAGAAAAGTTTGATGATGTCCTCGTCCGAGGGATGCCCGAGAGCACGCAGAAAGGTTGTCGCCAGAAACTTCCGGCGGCGCTTCCGGCGGTCGAGGTAAACGTAAAGAAGGTCGCTCGTGTCAAACTGAACTTCAATCCAGGAACCACGATCGGGAATGATCCGGAACCCATGGAGAATTTTTCCGTTTGTGTGGACTGAGGTCTCGAAGCAAATCCCTGGCGAGCGGTGGAGCTGGGAGACGACGACCCGCTCGGCACCGTTGATCACGAAGGTCCCCTGCGGGGTCATGAGCGGGAGCTCGCCCATGTACACTCTCTCCTCTTTCGTGCATCGCTCGTCCTTGTAGCGGAAGGTGACGTAAAGCGGGGCGCTGTAAGTCTGCCCCTCGCGCTGCGAATTGAGGGCCGAGAGCTTGGAATCTCCCAGATCGTAGCTCACGAAATCCAACGACGATTTCTCCTCGAATCCAAAAATGGGAAAAAACTCGCGGAACACCGCTTGAAGCCCAACGTTTCGCCGCTTCGCCACCAGCGTGTCTTTTTGGAAAAACTCGTTATAGGAGTTGATCTGGAGCTCGATAAGGTTGGGCGGCTCGATGGCCTCCTGCAATTTTCCGAAATGGATACGTTCAGACATGGTGGATTCGAGTGGCTGTTTTCGCGGGTTGCTGACTGTGCTGGCCGGCTTGTCTTCAGCGCCGCCAACCGACCGGATCGCCTAAACGCAAAACATCCGTGCAGGCAGGCGGAAATTTCCCGCCCGTCTGTTGACGGATTGATTCATGCTTGAGCGAAAATGGACAGGTTAACAGGGCCGTGGCTTCCAGCGAAGTTGAGAAACTAAAGGGATCCGCAGAGAGATCAAGATGTTTTACAGGATCTCTCTGCGGGTATTGATTACTTGATTTCGACTTTGGCGCCGGCGGCTTCGATCTTTTTCTTGATCTCTTCCGCTTCTTCCTTGGTCACTCCCTCCTTGAGGGACTTGGGAGCGCTCTCGACGAGGGCTTTCGCCTCGGCCAAGCCGAGTCCGGCTACTGCCGCGCGCACTTCCTTGATGACGGCGATCTTGTTGCCTCCGACCTCAAGAAGGATGACATCAAAAGCTGTCTTCTCCTCCACTGGGGCGGCTGCTGCTGCGGGGCCTGCCGCTGCGGCCGCTGCCGGCGCGGCAGCGCTGACGCCCCATTTTTCTTCGAGCTGCTTGACCAAGTCTGCGATTTCCAGGACCGTGAGTCCGCTGAGCTGATCTACGAGTGCTTGTGTGTCTGCCATGGTGTTTTTTCTATTTTGGTATCGTTGCGCCCCGAAGCCTCAGGGCATTTGAGCCGGGCAGCCGCCCGACCGACGAGGAACCGTTTTTATTTTTTGGTTTGTGATGTCGCGCGACGTGGCTTCGAACGCCTTGCGAAAGTGTTGGTCATCGGCAGGGGTATCAGGCGGCGCCTTCCGACGCTTCTGCCTTGGCTTTGAGAATGCGGGCAAGGCTGGCTGCCGGCTCGTTGAGGAGACGGACAAACTGGCTGGCCGGCGCCTGGAGAAGTCCGAGGAGCTTGGAGCGGAGGACTTCCTTGCTCGGAAGGTCCGCAAGCTCAGCCACCTGGTCGGCCGTCAGCGGGGCATTGTCGAGCACTCCGGCCCGGACGACCGGCTTCTTGAACTCCGCCGAAAAAGATTTGAGGATTTTTGCGGCCGCGCAAATATCCGAGTCCCCGGTGACCATCGCGGTCTGCCCGGTGAGGAGGCTGTCGAGCTCGGGCATCTGGAGGTCCTTCGCCGCTATTTTCAGGAAGGTGTTTCGGACCACGCTGAGGCGGGCAGCAGCACCAGCGAGGCGGGTGCGCAGCTCCTCGAAGTGGAGTACTTTCATCCCGGAGTAATCCACCAGGAGCAGGTAGGGCGAGGATTGCAGTTTTTCGCGGACATCCGCGACGATCAAAGTTTTCTCGGGTCTCATGTTAGTTCTTGAGGAATGGGGTCGGGTCCACCGCGATGCCGGGGGACATGGTGGCCGCCAGCGTGATGGTTTCGACAAACGAGCCCTTGGTTGTCGCCGGGCGGGCTTTGATGACGGCTTGAATGACTGCGCATCCGTTCTCGAAGAGGGACGCCTCGTCAAAGGAAAATTTTCCCACCGGGACGGCGACGTTGGCATTTTTATCGAGCTTGAACTCGACGCGTCCCGCTTTGACTTCTTTCACTGCCCTCGCGGTATCGTCGGTCACTGTGCCGGTCTTGGGGTTCGGCATGAGGCCGCGCGGCCCGAGAACTCGTCCGAGCTTGCGGACCTCGGCCATCGCCGACGGGGTGGCCACCGCGACGTCGAAGTCAGAAAACCCTCCGGTGACTTTTTTAATCAGATCTTCAAAGCCAACGAACTCGGCCCCGGCTTCCCGCGCCGCATCGGCAGCCTGCCCGGTGGCAAAGACCAGAACTCGCACATTTTTTCCGCTGCCGTTCGGGAGCGGGCAGGTTCCGCGAACCATCTGGTCGCTCTGCTTGGGATCCACCCCAAGCTTGAATGAAAGGGTGACGGTTTGGTCAAACTTCGCCGGCGGAAGGAGCTTCAGAGTTTTGAGTGCCTCCGCGAGCGGGTATTTTTTGCTGCCGTCAATGATCTCGGCGGCGGCGCGGTAGCGTTTGCTTCGTTTTTTTTGCATGGGCTTTTTGCAGTGCGATCGACCGTTCGGGTCTCCTGCGAGGTGAATTGTTTTTTGTCCCGTCAGTTGTCGGGAGCCGCGCAGAATAACCAAGCAGCGGAGCGTGTCAAAGAAAAAAGAAAAAAAATTTGACAGCCTGCCGGAGCGAATTAGGATTCCCTCCCCTCGGTTGGTCTGGGGAACAAAGGTAGCAACAGTATTTACATGAACGCACAAATCCTAGAAGAAGCCTCGAAAGTTATTCCGGAACCTCAGATCCTCATCAACGCGGTCTCTCGGCGAGTGAAGCAGCTGATGGCAGGGAGCCGTCCGATGGTGGAGGTCGGGTTCCGCCTGGGGCTGGCGGACATCGCCCTGACGGAAATTGCCAAAGGCAAGCTGGGCGTGGCGGGAAAGCCCGCAGCCTGACGCCCCTCGGGGGATCCTCCCCATGTCGGCGGAGATCACTACCAACCGGAAAGCCCTTAGGGATTTCCACATCTTGGAGCGGTTTGAGGCGGGAATAGAGCTTCTCGGCACGGAGGTTAAATCGATTCGGGCGGGGCTGGCCTCGCTTCAAGGGTCCTTTGCGCGCATGGACGGCGGCAGCCTCTGCCTTTACGAATCCACCGTTCAGCCCTACGAGCGCGCCAGCCATGAACAGCATGAAACGAAGCGCGTTCGCCGGCTCCTTTTGCACCGTTCGGAAATTGATCGGCTCGTCGGAGAAATCGAGCAGGCCGGGCGGACGGTCGTCGCGCTTCGGATGTATTGGAAAAATGGCCGCGTCAAAGTCGAGTTGGGGCTGGGGAAGGGCAAAGACGAAGGCGATAAGCGCGCCGACCTGAAAAAGCGGGAGGCCGGCCGCGAGGTGGACCGGGCGATCGCGGATTTTCAGCGCAGGCGATAGCGTCAAAAAGCCATTTGAGGGCGGCGTGCGGAGCTCCGGAAGAAGTGGCGTCTCAGCGGAATCGCCATGTGTAGGTCGCTCCCGCATGGAAGAACCCGTATCCGTCAGGTTCCTTGCCAAGGCCAAACTGCCGGGCAAACGGCCTCAGAAAGAATCGGTCGCTCGGCCCCCCTGCAGCGAAGGATGCGCCGGGGTCCTCATCGGCGATGCCGGCCGCGAGAAGATGCACGAGCGATTCCTGTGAAAGCGGCGGCTCGGAATGGAGGATCAGTTTCTTCTGATCCATCGGGCCGAACGCGTAGGCATGGACTTCCCGGCCGGGGAGGATAGCGATGCCGCGGACGTCGAGCAGCGGCACCCATGGCGCGTCCGGGAGGAAATCCATGCGCCCGTCGGAGATCGCCAGCATCGCGGCCGGCAGGATGGCCTGAACGTCTTTGAGCGTGATGCGACCAATGGGGATCGGCCGCCCCAGCGTGCCGGAGAGTAGGACCGATGGGATCATCTCGCCATCGGCGATGCTCCCGTGGATGAGAAAAGGGGTCTCGTTCTCGACCTTCACATCGAGGGCCCATCGCGCAAACGGGTCGGGGATAGGGGAGGGAGGCGGCAGAGAAACGGAACGAACCGGCTCCGCCGGCTCCACGAGCAGAATCGGAAAGACCTCGAGCTGGCGGAAAATCCGACCGTCCACCAGTCGCACCGCCCCGCGTAGTGCACCGGAGGAGTTGCTGCCGGCGGCAGAAAGATTCACATTCGCACGCACCCGCATCCTCGCATCCTGGACAAGAAGGATTTTTTTTCCCTGAAGGTGCAAGTTCCATGCGGGATTCGACGGATCATCGAGGCCGATCGCACCAGAAATTTCAAACGGCCCGTCCCCGATCTCGCCGCGAAAGTCCTCCACCTGCAGGCTGGTTCCCTCAAAAACGAACGCGCCATGGATTTTTTTTGCTGGCGGGGTGCGCTCTCCGAGATCGAACGAGACGTCCTGGATCGAGATCGAGCCGGTGGCCTTGGGGTTTTCCGTGGTGCCGGAAAAATCGAGTTTGCCGGAGACCGATCCCCTGAGCTGCTGGAGCCTGGGGAAAAGCGGGCGGAACGCGGAGAGATCGGCGCGAGGAAATTCGAGCGAGGCCTCGAACCTGCCCGAGGGGTTGATCCAGCGCCAGTCGTCAGCGGCCGTGCTCACAAGCCCGAACGGCATTTTTGTGGCAAACTGGAGGCGGGAGCCACCTTTTGCCTCGAAGACTCCGGAGAGCGACGCATTGCCGTCCGAGGCGCTGAATTTCATATCGACGCGGGAGGGGGCGCTCCCCGGCCGCTTCCAGGAGACATCGTGCGCGGCGAGAGTTCCGGTAGCGGCCAGCCGGGAGGGCGGGCCCCCGGCCTCGAGGTTAAGGCGGATCTGGGCGTCGAGGGGGAAATACTGCCCTGCGAGCTCGAGAAGAGATCGCAGGCTCACGTCCTTTGGCGTGGCGATGCGCAGGTAGGCATCGCGTTCTGGATCCATCGCCGCGCGCCAGTCCTTGCCCGCGAGAACGGAGAAGAGGTTGATCGGCACGAACGACGCCCCCTCGATCAGCGAGCTGTTTCCAGAGTGGAGCTCGACGTCTTTGAGCGTGATTCCTGAGCCTGCGAACGTGGCGCGCGAGTCGAGTCGGAGCGGGCCTTTTGTAATTCGGAGCTTTGAAAAATAGAGGTTTTGCGGGGAGTAGGTGCCGGTGAATTCTCCGGTGAGACCGGCAGGGGTCGCCCCCGAGACGAAGTCTTTGAGCTTCACATCGAAGGCTCCGGAATGCGATTTTGCCACCCCGTCTCCCTGCCACCGCCCGTCGAGCGCCCCGGCGTAGATCTGCTCCGCCCCGGGAGCATGGAAGGGCGAAAGGTAAGTGGCGAGGTCGGCGATCCTGGCGTTCGCTTCGGCGGCGTACTGATACGGAGGGGTCTGCGAAACCGTTCCCCGCAGCGAGGCCGTATCCTTTTTGGAAAACAGGTCGCAGCCGGCGATTTCGATCCCTCCTTCGCGGAAGACCACCTCGGCGCGCAGCGAGCTCGGCGGCAGAGATCGGAACGTCATGTCCGACGCCTCAACGCTCAAAAATCCATCTACCCGCCCGGCCTGCCCGCTGACAGAGCCGGCGGCGGTCATGCGGCCGACGGCTTCGTCAAGCGGGCCTCCCAGCAGCCCGGCCAGAGCTCCTAGCTCGCGGATGTCGGCCTTCAGGCTCAGAAGGAACGGCGCCCGCGCGATTTCCGACCAGCCATCTGCGAGCGAAATCTCTCCGCTGAAAACAACCCGGTTTTCCTTCTGGCGGAGCTCAAACTCGCTGACCACGAGCCGGCGATGGATCAGGCTTGCCCCGACCTCGAGAGATTCCCAGCCGCGCTTGTTCCATTGGAATCCCTCTGCCACGAGCCGCAGGGAAGCCTCGGCGTCCGCCGGGCGGCCGGGTTTTCCCCGAAACGTGAAGCGTCCCTCGGATAGCTTTCCTGAAACTTCCCCATGGGCCTGCGCGAGTGTTTCCAGCTTGTCTAGGGGGATATTTGCTGCCCATGCGGCGATGTCGAGAGTCCCATCTTCGGCGGTCCACGCGACATCTCCGCGCAGCGAGCCGCCGAAGCAATTCGCAGCAAGCGACAATGCCGGCCCGCCGCGGTGGAGGAAATCCACTGAAAGATTCTCTACCACGATCCCTGGGAGGACTTCCATGGCGGCGAGCCAGAGGGTCCCGTATTTCCATGCGGTCCGGGCACGGATCGGTCCGAAGGCCTTGGAAAACGAACCCGTCTTCACTGCGAGGCCGCCGATCGAAAGCTGGCCGGCTTCCACCTCGCTGAGGCTCGCGGAAAGATCGCGCAGGGACAGCTTTCTCTCCTTGTCCAACAGGTCGAGTGACAGCACCCCCACAGAAATGTTTTGCGGCATCAATCGGAGAAGCTTGCCAGAAGATCTCTGCGGCCCCCGGGCCCCTTTCTCTCCAGATCCAGAAAAATCCCAGATCCCGGAGACGCCCAGGACTGCGAGATTCCGGATCAGCCGTCCGTTTTCCGACAGGAACCCGCCTCCCCATCGCCATGAGATCCGGGAAATGTCCAGCGACGTCAGCCGTCCGTTTCCCGGGGCAGATCGGAGCCGCACCCCCTCGATCTCGACCGGTCCGTCAAAGCGAACCGACATCTTGTCGGCCGAAAATGTCAGCCGGTTCGCCGAGCACCAGACCTCCATCGTCCGACGAGCCCCCCATGAGAGAACTGGCGCATGGAGGAGCCAGATAGCGAGCGCGGCGGCAATAAACAGGAACGCCCGGAGCTTCCAAGTCAGCTTTGTTCGACGGTTCTTACCAGGGTTGTTTTCGGGCATCTTGACGCCATTATATACAGGTTCCGGCATTTCAATCCAGTTCAGCCTTGATGCCTTGATGCCGGCAGCTTAGAAATCGCTGCCATATGGAGGTGTCAGAAATTTGAAAAGGAAGGCATCCGACCGTTGGATTGCCATCTCAGTGATCGTCTGCAGCATCGTGCTCTTTGTGGCGCTGGCGCTCGGGCTGAGCAGCCGGTTCCTTGTGCCCGGCGGCCGCTGCATCCGGGTCCACTTCTCCGATGTGTCCGGGATCAAAAAGAGCTCGCAGGTCAAATTTGCTGGCGCACACGCAGGAATCGTCTCGGATGTCCGCATGCTGGCCGCGGCCGAGCGGACCGCCGACCCGGAGAACCTGGTGGAAATCACACTCGAGCTGAGCCCGGATGTGCCGCGGATTTCAAAAGCCGCCTTGGTGAGCATCGCGGCGGACACGCTGCTCAGCGACAAATTTGTCCTCATCCAGGACGGCGTTCCAGGGGCCAGCCCGCTGGCGGAGGGCGATGTGCTCCATGGCATTCCCCCCGTCTCTTTCGACAAGCTCACCAGGAATGTGGACAAGGCCATGGATGGGCTGAGGAAGATGCTCGGAAGCGGGTCGCCAGAAAGCGATATCCTTTCTAGGATTCACATTCTCGTGGAGGACGCCCAAGGGCTGCTCACCGAGTTGAAACCGGCCGTCGCCGACGCCAAGGCCACGCTCGCCGACGCACGCACCACAGCCTCCGACGCACGCACCCTCCTCGCCGAAAAAAGGGAAAGCATCGGGCGGGCGATCAACCGCCTGGATGCCGCCGCCGGATCGATCGACTCGCTCGCAAAAAAAAGCGAGTCCCTCGTCCGGGACAATGAGAAAAATATTTCCCGCACGCTCGCCGACCTGCGCGTGACATCGGAAAACCTGAAGGTCACCTCCACGTATTCCAAGATCCTGCTGCGCGATCTTTCCGAACGTCCGAGCCGGCTGATCTGGGGCGGGGGCAAGCCGCCCGCCCTCCCGAGCGAACAGCAGCTTCGCGACTCCCGACCGCCCGCCTCCGCGCGCTGAATGCACTACGGCCGGGCTTCCGCATCTTCTGGAGACCCGCAAGCATCCCCCTCAACACCATTGTGCCAACGCTCCGTTTCCCACGTTCCGGAGCCTTGCGGGCTCATTCGATCTGCAAGCCGGCGATCGTGTCCATCACCCGGTCGCTCAGCGCCTGGTAGGTCTCGCGCGTCGCGGAAGCAATCTCTTCGGGAGAAAACCGGATTGGCTCGCCGATGACGACGGTGATCTGCGGAAAGTGAAGCCGCTTCGCGCCTTTCGGGAATGCGGCATGGGCGCCGAAGATCCGCATCGGGAGGACCGGGGCGCCGGTCTTTGCGATCACGAACCCGATCCCGGCCCTCGCGGGCTGGATGCTGCCATCCTTCGAGCGCGTGCCTTCGGGAAAGAGGACGACCCCGTTGCCATCCTTGATTTTTTTGATGACCTCGCGGAGGGCAGACATGTCATTGCCGTCCCGCTCGACAGGGATGACGTTCATCGCGGGGAAGAGCGGGCCGAAAAACGGCCACTTGAGGAGGGTTTTTCTTGCGAGGTAATAGACCCCCCGCCGGCTGCAGATCCCGGCGAGCGGCGGGTCGAAAAAGCTCGAGTGGTTGACGGCCAGGATGAGCGGCCCGACCTCGACCATGCGCTCGGGGTGGACGACGCGCAGGCAGAAGCACACGCGGGCGATGATCTTTGCGAGGTTGTAAAAAATGTTGTAGGTCAGGCTCATTTCGGAACGATTCCCAGCGGGTGGAGGAGGCGCAGGATCTCGTCCACGACGCCATCGAGAGTGAGGAGCGAGGTATCCACGACCGATGCGCCGGGGGCGATCTGGAGCGGGGCGGCCTTGCGGGAGGAATCCATCTGGTCGCGGGCTGCGATCTGGTCGGCCCCGCCCTCCGCTTCGCGGCGCTTCTGGCGGATCTCCGGCGAGGCGTCCAGATAGAATTTGAAGGGGGTTTCCGGAAAGACAGCGGTGCCGATGTCGCGGCCTTCCATGACGAGCGGGCGGCCGTGGGCAAGCTCGCGGAGGGCTGTCGAGATCCGCTCGCGCACGGCCGGGACCGCGGATACCGGCGAGACATGCCGGTTGATCTCGCTGTCCCGAAGGACGGAGCTCAGAACCTCGCCGTTCATGCGGATAAACGATTCGTTGTCCTCTCCGATCCCGCAGGAAATCTCTGCGCGCGCGAGCGCCTCCCCGACGCTTTCTGGCGAGGCCGTCTCCGCGCCCTGGCGGAGGACTTCCCAGGTGACCGCACGATACATGCTGCCGGAATTCACGTAGGCGAACCCAAGCCGCCTGGCAAGGCGGAGCGACACGCTGCTTTTCCCCGATGCTGCCGGGCCGTCAATCGCGATGACTGTCATAGATAGGATTATTTTGCGTTGGACTTGCTGCGGAATTTTGCTCCCAGCGAGGAGATGACCGGAGTGCGCCGCCCGCCCCCCCCCTTCTGGATCTTCTTCAGCGTTTCAAAAAATGTCGGGTAAGACGTCTGGATGCAGGCGATGTCCTCGATGACGGTTTCCCCGGCTGCGAAAAGCCCGGCGACGGCGAAGGCCATCGCGATCCGGTGGTCGCCGAAGCTCTGCATGCGCGCGCCCTTGAGCGGCCTGCCGCCGGTGATCGCCATCCCATCGGGGAACTCCTCGACCGCGGCCCCCATCGCGCGAAGGTTCGTGGCGACCGCCGCAATCCGATCGGTTTCCTTCACTCGCAATTCCTTCGCATCCCGGATGACGGTCGTGCCGGCTGCGAGGGCGGCGGCGACGGCAATCGCCGGGATCTCATCAATGACATTCGGGATCTCCGCGCCATGCACCTCGGTGGCCTGAAGCCGGCATCCTTTGATTTCAATCGTCCCCGACGGCTCTCCGTGAGCCGAAGTCTCGACGACCTCCCGGACACGCGCGCCCATCCGGATGAGGACGTCCATGATCCCCGTGCGGGTCGGATTCAGCCCGACATCCTTGACGAGAAGGCGCGAGCCCGGCTGGGCGGCGGCGGCGACAAGCCAGAACGCCGCGCTCGAGATGTCGCCCGGCACATGAAAATCCCGCGACTCCAGGATCTGGCCGCCATCAAGAGAAATCCGGATCTCCTCAAGCTTCCGCGCGACTGGAGAGCTTCCAGACCAGGCTTCCTTCTGCCGGAGCTTGACAAGGTAGTATTCGAGCATCCGTTCGGTATGGTCGCGCGAGCGGGCGGACTCGATGACCGTCGTGGTCCCCTTTGCGAAAAGCCCTGCGAGGAGGACCGCGCTTTTGACCTGGGCGCTGGCGACCGGGAGCCGGTAGGTGATGCCTTCGAGCCCGCGGCCCTCGAGGGCAAGCGGAGGGCATTGCTTGTCGCCCTCCGCCCGCAGGCGCGCGCCCATTTTCTGGAGCGGCTCGATGACCCGACGCATCGGACGCTTCGAGAGCGAGGGGTCGCCGGTCATCCGGCAAGAAAACTTTTGTGGGGAGAGGAGCCCGGCCATGAGCCGCATCGTGGTGCCGGAGTTCCCGCAATCTAAGTCTTCCTTCGGAGCCTGAAAGACCCCGCGGTTGCCTTCGACGACGATCGTTCCAGGCTCGGGGGTCTCGATCTCGACCCCGAGCTGCCGCATCGCCTGCGCCGTGCTCCGGCAGTCCTCGCCCTCAAGAAAATTTGTGATCGTGCACCTCCCGTTCGAGATCGCGGAGAGGAGGACCGCGCGGTGGGAAATGCTTTTGTCCCCGGGAACGGTCATCTCGGCTTCAATGCGCGGCGCGCGGCGGACTTTAAGAACATTTGGGGTGGCGGGCTTCATGAGGTTTCCTCCTCGCGAAGGATTCTTGCAGCCTTCAGGAAGGCCTCGATCCCCTCGCGGTCCCCTCGAGCGATGGTGCCTTTCAGCGCTTCGAGGTGCTCCTGCAAGTCCGCGATGCCGGCAGCGACCTCCTTCCGGTTATCGAGGAGGATCTCTGCCCACAGGTCCTCCGGGCCGCAAGCGATGCGGGTCGAGTCGCGGTAGCCGCTTCCTGCCAGCGCAGAAAATTCCGGGCATTTTCCAAGCGCGGCGCGGACCAGGGCCGCTGCGGCCGCATGCGGCAGATGGCTCACCCGAGCGACGGCGGCATCGTGGGCGGCAGGCGGCATCTCGTGGAGCCGGCAGCCGGCGGCTGTCCAGAGCCGGCGGACCGCATCCAGCGCGCGCGCGTCGGAGTTTTCGGTTGGCGTGAGAATGCAAAGCGCGCCGTCGTATAGGTCAGGGCGTGCCGCACGGATCCCGCTTTGCTCGGATCCCGCCATCGGGTGAGCGCCGATGAATCGCCCTCCGAGAGCCGTTTCAAGCGCGGAGACGATCTGCTCCTTCACGCTCCCCGCATCGGTGACCGGGATCCCCGGCGGAAGGAGAGGTGCAAGGAGTTCGCCCGATCGTCCAATCGCATGCGGCGAGGTGCAGAGCACCACGATATCCGCCCCGGAGACAACCGAGGCGAGATCACAAGAAACACGGCAGCCCGGCAGCGCCGACTCCGCAGCGGCAATCGACTCCTGACGGCGAGTCCACAGAGAAACCTTCCACGGCACGCCACCCCGCCGCAAAGCCATCGCCAGCGACCCGCCGATCAGGCCGGGGCCGAGAATCGCTGCCGCAGGGCTCAGGGAACCAGAAAGATCTTGCCGGAATACGGGCATTTCACCTCGGTGCCGGGAGGGAACCCGCGGACATCCACATAGCCGGCATAAGGAGAATGCGGGCTCGTTACGAAACCCGGCTTCCCAGGAACTGGAGTTCCATAGGCCATCTCGCGAGCCGGGGTCTTCGCCGATGGGGTTGGGGTGGGCGAAGCGGGCGCGGTGATCTCCTCCGGGGCCGGAGTGGCATACGGATCCGGCGTGGGGGTCGGCGTCGGAGTCAGCGTCTGCGTAGAATTCCCCCCCGTGCCGTGGTAGCCGAACCGGTTGCGTCCGGACGTCGGAGTTTTTTGCGCGCTCTGCTCGCAAGCGGCCAAGACCAGCGCAAGCACGCAGCCGGTGACGATCATCGAGGAAGGTTTCATAAAACGTTGTTGCCACATAGAGACGCATGGAAACCGCCGCGATTCAATGCAAATTTCTGGCTGGAAAAATTTCCGGCTGAAAAACCGCCGCTATTCCTGAGGAAAGTGTCCCCCGAGCGAGGCGTCCGCCCTCACAAAATCTGCTTTTCTATTCCCTCTAGCGCCCGCGCATGGTATCGCCATGCCCATGAACGACGACCTTCAATTACTGGATACCTCCGCCATCTCGGCCCGACTGGCCGCGCTGCGGAGGTTTCTTTGACTTGCCCGAACTGACCCGCAAGCTCGCTGAGATCGAGGCCCGGATGACCGCCCCAGGCTTCTGGGATAACCGTGAGAACGCGCAGCGCGACGTCGCGCAGGTCTCGGCGTTCAAGGGGAAAATCCTTCCGCTGCAGGCGCTGGAGGCCCGCGCCGCCGACCTCGAAGTCCTCCGCGAGCTCGCCGGGGAAGAGGCCCCGGAAAACCAGCCGGCGGCTGCGGCGGATGTCCGCTCCGAGTTCGAGGCGCTCCAGGGTGCCCTATCCAAATTCGAGCTCGAGTCGCTCCTCTCCGGAGAGTTCGACGCAAACCCGGCTTTCCTGATCATCCACGCCGGTGCTGGCGGCACGGAGTCCTGCGACTGGGCGGACATGCTTCTCCGGATGTACCAGCGCTGGATGGAGCGCAACGGGCTCGCCTTTGAAATTACGGATATCCAGCTGGGAGACGAGGCTGGAGTCAAATCCGCCACCCTCCGGGTCAGCGGGGAAAATGCCTACGGGTATCTCCAGACTGAGCGCGGGGTCCACCGGCTCGTCCGGATCTCCCCGTTCGATTCGAACAAGCGCCGCCACACGTCGTTTGCCAGCGTCGATGCCGTCCCGGAAATTGAGGACGTCCCGATCGAGATCAACCCCGCAGACATCGAGCGCACAACGTTCCGATCGGGCGGCAAGGGCGGGCAGAACGTCAACAAAGTTGAGACGGCAGTGCGCCTCCGCCACATCCCGACCGGCATCGTCGCCGCCTGCCAGGCCGAGCGCAACCAGGGCCGGAACTCCGAGATGGCCCTGCAGATGCTCAAGGCCAAGCTTTACCAGCTCGAGGCCGACAAAAAGCGCGCCGAGGCGGATCGCCAATACGGGGAGAAGGGCGACGTCGCCTGGGGCAACCAGATCCGATCCTACGTCTTCCAGCCTTACCAGATGGTCAAGGATTTGCGCACTGGCGTCCAGACCAGCGATATCCAGGGCGTCATGGATGGAGATATCGGCGCATTCATCGAGGGAAAGCTTCGCGGGCTCACCTACAAAAAAGGTGCCGAGGAGGAGCTCTGATCGCATGGCCAACCGCTCGCGCAACAGCTGGGTCGCCAATTTTTTTATCGGGCTGGGGCTCGTCTGCCTCGGCGCGTATCTGTTTGCGGCCCTGGTGACGTATTCGCCAGGGGATATCCCGAAATGGGCGTGGCTGCTCGAGATCAAAGCCTCAGGAGCTTCTGTGATCCATAATCTGTGCGGGCAGTTCGGGGCGCTGCTGGCGGGATACGTCTTGTTTTTGTTCGGGGCGGCGGGATATCTGCTGGCTGTCGGGCTGGTCGGCTACGGGCTGGCAAAGTGGTTCGTTCCGGACTACTCGCTGAAGGATAAAGCTGGCTGGGGCGCTCTGATGGTCCTGCTGGCGGCGTGCCTTTTTCAGATCCAGCCTTGGGTGCTTCACAGCTGGCGGAAGGACATTGGCATCGAGGGGGCTGGCGGCTGGTTCGGTCGGTGGATTGGAGGGAAGGCGATCTTGGAGCCCTTCGGCCCGGCCTCTGCGGTCCTGCTGGTGATCATCTACCTGATCAGCCTGATCTTCGCTGTTTCGACACATCCCATCCGTGACATGAGGCAGGCGTGGAGGTCGCTGCTTGCGTGGGGGGAGGCGCGCCGCTTGGCGAGGGTGCAGAGGATGGATGGCGCTCGCCGGATCGAGGAGGAGCGGAAGGCCCTTGAAAAAAAGGCTCAGAAGCTGGAGAAGAAGCTCAGAAAAAAGGATCCCGATGCGCTCATCGAAATGATCGTTCCGGTCGCGTCTGCCGCCGAGCCGGAGATCATTGACGCGCTCGCCCCATCCGCGAAAAAGCCGAGGCTTGCGGACCTGCGGGCGGAGAAGGACATCGCTTTCAAGCCCGGACTCGCCGGGGTTCATCTGGAAAACTACACGCTTCCCGGACTGGATCTTCTTGATCCGCACGACGAGTCGGAGCGCGTTCCGCTCGACCGCGGCGAGCTCCTGATGATCCAGGGGCTGATCATCGAGACGCTTGCGACCTTCGGGATCAAGGCCACTCCCGGAACCATCACAAAAGGCCCGACGATCACGCGATACGAAGTTTACCCGGATGTCGGGGTCCGCGTGGACAAGATCGTGGCGCTCGAGCGCGACATCGCCCGTGCGACCTGCGCCGAGCGGATCAACATCCTCGCCCCGATCCCGGGCAAGGACACGGTCGGAATAGAGATCGCCAACTTGAAGAAGGTGAAGGTCACCCTGCGCGAGCTGTTCGAGAAGGACGCCTGGCGGGAGACCACCTGCCGCCTGCCGCTGGCGCTCGGGATGGATGTTTACGGGCACACGATCATCGGAGACCTCGCCAAGATGCCTCACTGCCTGGTGGCCGGGACGACAGGCAGCGGGAAGAGTGTCTGCATCAACTCGATCATCGCGAGCCTCCTCTTCCGGTATTCTCCCGAGCAGCTCCGGTTCATCATGATCGACCCGAAGGTCGTCGAGATGCAGATCTACAACAAGCTCCCGCACCTGATCACCCCGGTCGTCACAGACCCTAAAAAAGTTCTCCTCGCCCTCCGCTGGGTCGTGGATGAAATGGAGCTTCGCTACAAGCTCTTCGCCAAATGCGGGGTGAAAAACATCGCCGCGTTCAACGATCGCCCGCTCCCGAAATCCCAGAAGGAGCTCGATGAGGAAAACGAGGCGCTCGCCGCCAAGGAGCCTCCGGCGGACGTCGAGTCGGGTGCCAGCGAACCCGACGGTGAGCTCTCCGATAAGCCGGACCGCGAACCCTCCGTCGGTTCCGACGACGAGCCCGACGAGGAGATGCCGGCGATCCGCGTGCCGAGGACGGACGATCTCATCGTTCCCGACCGCATGCCGTTCATCGTGGTCATCGTGGACGAGCTGGCCGACCTGATGCAGACCGCCCCGGCGGACGTCGAGAGCGCGATCGCCCGGATCACCCAGATGGCGCGCGCGGCCGGGATCCACATGATCGTCGCCACGCAGACACCCCGCGCAGATGTCGTCACCGGCATCATCAAGGCAAATATCCCGAGCCGGATCGCCTTCCAGGTGGCTTCGAAAATCGACAGCCGGGTCATCCTCGACGAGAACGGCGCGGAGAAGCTCCTCGGGCAGGGAGACATGCTTTACCTGCCCCCAGGAACCTCAAAATATACCCGTGCCCAAGGCGTCCTCGTCACCGAGGAGGAGATCCACCGGATCGTGGAATATGTCGCCGGGCAGGCCGAACCGAAATTTGACTCGGGGATCCACGAGAAGCTCACCAGCTCGGCGATCTCCGAGGAGGAAGTCAGCGACGAGGATGAGGAGCTGGTCACAAAATGCCTCGAGATCGTCCGCCAGGAAAACCGGGCCTCGACGTCGATGCTCCAGCGGCGGCTCAAGCTCGGCTACACGCGAGCCGCACGAGTGGTGGATATTTTGGAGCAACGTGGCATTGTTGGCCCGAAGGATGGCGCGAAGGATCGCGAAATCCTCGTGGACCTGAACGAAGAATTTTAACAAAATGGATACACCGGATTTTTTTATTGGGGCGCGGCTCGCTGCGGCGCGTGCGAAGGCAGGCATCTCGCTCGAGAAGGCGGCGCAGGATACCCGGATTCGGGCGTCGCAGATCCGCCAGCTCGAAGCGGACGACTTCTCGGGCTTTGCCCACCCGACATACGCCCGGCTCTTCCTGCTCGATTACGCGGGATACCTCGGCATCCCGCAGGACGAGATCCGTCCGCTCCTGCCCGACCGGGCTGGGGCCGCGCCGGGCGGGTTTCAATACATTGACGCGCTGGCTGCGGACCTCCCCGCGATGGCGAAGCCGACGCGCCGGCGCCGGTTCAGGATCCTCGTTGTGTTTCTCTCGGCAGTCCTGCTCTTCCTGCTCCTCATCGCGGCGATTTTCACCTACTTTGCGATCAAAAGAATTGACCGCATTGCGAGGTCGAAGCCGGTCGCCGGGCAGGCGGCCGCTCCTGGATCAGACCGGGAGCTGCTCCCCGGCACCACGCCGCCCGTCCCGGCTCCGCCTGACAGCTCATCGGTCGAGACGTTCGAGCCGGAGACTTCCGCTGCGGCCACGCCGCCGACAAACCTGGCTCCCTGACGATGCCGAAAGCCGCTCGCATCAGTGGCGGCCGGCCCGCGCAGGGCCGCACGCGGAAGGGCTCCTCATACGAGGCGGGCGGCGGGGGCATAAAAAAAATCGGGATGGTCAGCCTCGGCTGCGCAAAAAATCTTGTGGATGCCGAAATCATGCTCGGCGGGGCGCTGGAGGAGGGGTTTGAGATCACGGCCGATCCGGACGAGGCGGACATCCTGGTCGTGAACACCTGCGGGTTCATTGATTCCGCCAAGCAGGAGTCGGTGGACGCGATCCTCGAGGCCCACCGCACGATGCGCCCGGGCCAGAAAATCGTCGTCAGCGGGTGCCTGTCCCAGAGGTTCTCGAAAGAGCTGGCCCGGGATCTCCCCGAGGTGGATGCTTTTATCGGCCTCGACCAGGTCGCCGATGCCGGAAGGATTTTTCGCGAGCTTCTGGACAGTGGCGGCGGGGCATTGAACCTTGTGACCTCGCTGTCGCGGTATATCCCGGATGACTCGACGCCCCGGGTCCGCCTCACCCCGCACCATTCGGCCTACGTCAAAATTGCCGAGGGCTGCAACCACCCGTGCAGTTTTTGCGTGATCCCACAGATGCGCGGGCGCCACCGCAGCCGGACGTTGGGCTCGGTCGTCCGCGAGATCGGCCAGCTTGTCGCCAACGGGGTGAAGGAGATCAACCTCATCAGCCAGGACACGACGTATTACGGAATGGATCGGTGGGAGAAAAAGGCCGGCTCCCGCCAGCCAGTGGACTCCGCCCGAGGGACGTCGCTCGTCCACCTCCTCGACGAGGTCGCCGGGATCGACGGGGATTTCTGGGTCCGCCTGCTCTACACCCATCCCGCGCATTGGAGCGACGAGCTCATCGCCGCGATCGCGAGGAACCCGAAAGCCGCGCGCTATGTGGACATGCCGCTCCAGCACATCCATCCGGATCTGCTAAAATCGATGGGGCGCGAGACCTCGCGCGAACACATCGAAGATCTCATCGCCCGCTTGCGCGCCGGCATCCCGGGGCTTGCGCTCCGCACGACATTCATCGTCGGGTTCCCCGGAGAGACGGAGAAACATTTCCAGGCGCTGTTGGACTTCCTCGCGGCGGCCCGCTTCGAGAGGCTGGGGGTTTTTCATTACTCGCAGGAGTCCGGATCGCGCGCGGCGAAGATGGGCGACCAGGTTTCCTCGCGCGTCAAAAACCGCCGGCATCGCGAGGCGATGAAGCTCCAGCAGCAAATCGCCCTCGAAACTGCGGCGGGGATGTCCGGCCGGACCGTCAAGGTTCTCGTCGAGCAGCCGAACATCGGCCGCACCGAGCACGATGCGCCGGAGGTCGACTGCCGGGTGGTGCTCACCAAACCGTGCATGGTCGGCTCGTTTGTCTCCGCAAAAATCCTGGGCTCGCAGGTCTATGACCTTGTGGGCGAGCCGCAGGGGTAGCCCGCCTGCGCCCATTGAGCGGACGGTGCACCGTTATTTTCTCAGGGCGGCGGGGGTGCCGCAGCGATGCGCGCCTCGAGGGCCTCGCGGGTGATGACGTGGCGGGCACCGCAGCGTGGGCAGTGGAACCGGAGGGTTTCCTCTCCGCCGAAAAGCTCGTCGCCCTGTCGGAGGAAGATCGGCACCAGAAAATCCAGCATCCGCTCCTGGGTGCAGCCGCATTGGAAGCGGAAGCTGCGGGACTCGAGAAGCGAGAGCTCGACATCGGCATCGAGCCGGCGGATCGCCGCCTCGTCGAGCGCCTCCAGCCATTCGAGGGCGCAGTCGGGCTGCGCGGAAACCATCACGAGATCCTCGTCCCCGTAGCGAAAAAACCTGGCCGGCCGCTGCTCGCTTTTTTTGTAGAACTGCTCGGCGGCTTGCAGGACCCCGCCGGCATCGAATGCGACAACGCTCCGGCGGGCGGGTCGGCCGTCATCAATCACGTCGGCATGGAACATCCCCTGTTCAATGGCGCGGAGGTTTTCATCGAAAACATTTGCCACGACCGTGCCTGCGGCATTGTCTCCTGCGGCAAAGACGTTGATCCGCGGGGAAGGGAAGTGGACGGTCCATGCGCAGGTCTCCTTCCACGGCCGGGATGCGCAGTGAAGGGTGATCGCGGCGAGCGCGTCGCGGCCCAGCGCATCGAGCTCCGGCGGCAGCTGCAGCCCGCAGTCCATGCGGTGGAGATACCATGCCGCATAGAGTTCGGAAAACGATGCGCGCGCGACGAGCGCATTCCGGCCGCGCGCAAAATACGTGCGGACTTCGATGTCTTCATTCATGGGAGCCCCCCGCGTAAAATGAGGAAACAACCTTGAGCATGGCTCTTGGCTTTTTCCGGAAAAGCCGGCGTCCGAGCCGGAGGGCGATCCGGGAGGCGCTCTGCTTTTCCTCAAAGGCGAGGCGCTCCGCTTCCGGCCCGCAGCGGGAGATGATTTTGCAAAGCTCAGCCAAGTCGTGCTGGAATCCGAGCGCGGAGGAAAGCTCCTGGGCACCGGGAACCAGGCGGTCGGCCGGAGGCCCGAGACCGGCGGATTGGTAGAGGAACTGCTTCACCCGTTTCCGCCACTCGTGGAACAGAAAATCCTCGCTGCCGCAGGAGTCCGGTGCCGCCCGCCGGGCCTCCCGATACGATCCGGCCCATGCGTCGAGGATCTGCGTGCGCGTGAGCGCGCGGAGATCGAGCCTGGCGGTCGCCGCAGAGAGCTTCCTGCTCACGCTGAGCACCTCATTTGCCGGACGGCCGCCGGCTTCTGACGCCGGCAATGCCGCCGCCGCTGAGATCGCCTTCCGGTGGCCAAGAAGCTGACGGAGGAGGGCAACCTGGACATCCCTGTCGCGCGCCGCCCCAAACGCGGATTTGAGCTCGCGCGCCAGCTTGTCGAGCCTCAACAAATCCCGCCCGGCCACCTCTGCAGACGCCAGGCGCAAGACGGCAAGGAACTTTTTCATGCCGACCCGAATGTCATGGATTCGCTCCTCCGCGCGGTCGGGGAGCGCCTCGATATCCCGCGCTGCGGTTCCGGCGAGCTCGTCGAGAGCCGCCTGCACGTCATCGCCGGGACGCTTAGAAGCAAGGAAGGATCGGCTCACTCGATTGGTTTCTCAGGAGGAAGCTCCGGGCGCCCACGGCAAAAGAAGATTCTTTTCCATCGCCACCACATACCCGCCACGCGCCGGATTGTCGAGCCTGCCAGAGGATTGTGTTTGAACCTTCCTCCGCCCAGGTCTTGAATTTGATTCCTATGATTATCGTTCTCCGCCCGCACGCCCCGAAGGCCGCCATTGATGAAGTGATTGCCGAGGTCTCGAAGCTCGGCTACGAGCCGGCTCCGATCTTCGGGGTGACGCAGACGGTGGTCGCGGCAATCGGCGACGAGCGCACGCACCAGAACCTCGAGTCCCTCACCGCGCTCCCGCAGGTCGAGAGCGTCCTGCGCGTCCAAAAACGCTACAAGCTGGCGAGCAGGGAGTCGCGCCAGGAGGACACCGTCGTCGATGTCGATGGAGTAAAAATTGGCGGCGGGCATTTTGTGCTGATGGCCGGGCCCTGCTCAGTGGAAAGCGAGGAGCAGCTTCTCTCCACCGCCCGCGCGGTCCAGGTCGCCGGAGCGACGATCCTTCGCGGCGGCGCCTACAAGCCCCGCACCTCGCCGTATGAGTTCCAAGGCCTCGGAAAAGAGGGCCTCCGCCTCCTCGAGCTCGCCCGGAGGGAAACCGGGCTCAAGATCATCACCGAAGTCCTCAGCGAGCGCGATGTCGAGATCGTCGCCGCCTCGGCGGATATCCTGCAAATCGGCGCGCGCAACGCGCAGAACTACCAGCTTCTCATCGAGTGCGCGAAATCTGGCAGACCGATCCTGCTGAAGCGCGGGATGAGCGAGCGGATCGAGGAGTGGCTGCTCGCGGCCGAATACATCCTGGCTCATGGGAACCCCAACGTCCTCCTCTGCGAACGTGGCATCCGCACGTTTGAGACCTACACACGGAACACGCTCGACCTCGCGGCGGTCGCCGTCGCCAAGAAGGAGTCCCACCTCCCGGTCATCGTTGATCCGAGCCAGGGATGCGGCCGCTCCGATCTCGTCCTTGCCCTCTCCTGCGGCGCGGTCGCCCTGAAAGCCGACGGCCTCCTCGTCGAGGTCCACCCGAACCCTGCCAAAGCCATGAGCGACGGGCAGCAGCAGGTGGACTTCGCCGCGTTCCAGGAGCTCTCGAAAATGATCCGGCCGTTCCTCGCAGCCACCGGGCGCGATCTCTGATCGGCCGATGTGCCGCCCTCGCCACTTGCTCTTGGCGGCGATCCTGTCCACCCCGGCCTCGTCGGCCAATACACGATGGCAGCCACCATCCTGGCCGCGATGAATGTGGATCGCGAAGTGAGCTCGGCAACCGTCAAGCCCGACGGGACTGTCGTTGCGGAAAAATACTGTAAGATCACCGATGTGGTGGCAAAGGACGGGAAGCTTTCATTTGCCCGCCTCGACGAGCGTTCCCCATGGCCTCTGCCGCCAAGCGCCGCTCCTGCATTGCAGCTCATGCCAGGAATTGCAAACCTCTCGCTCTACACCCTCACCATCCCGGGATTGCCTGCCGGCAAATACCGGGTTGCGATGAACGACTAGGCGGTCGCGACGCTGAGCCACGAGGATCTGGCAAAAGGTTGGAACATGAGCGCCGTGCTCGAAGGGCCGTTGGCCAAGCGCGCAAACACCATCTAGTTCCTCATTGGCGAGCTTCAAAACCCGCTCAACAACGCCTGGCGCGCAGCCAGCAAAGAGAAAAACCCGGAGAAGCTTGCAGCAGCCCAGAAGGCCATCGAGGAGTGTGAAGCCAAGGTGCAGGCCGCCTGTCAGCCCGAATCGATTCGCTTCTCCATCGAACCCGCGCAATAGGGCTTTCGAGCTCTCGCGGCCCAAGAACGCCCGAAAATGTCGCTGTTCCTGGCGTGACAACCCGCGGCCCGACCGGCAGGATATTTCCCGTCCATGACAGCCACCGCCACAGCAACCCTCCACGCCGTTCCGGCAGACAGCCCATTTCGGCGCGTGGCGAGGAAATTTTTTTCCGACCGGCTTGCGATCGTCTCGCTCGCCGCGATCCTCCTGTTTTTTCTGGTTGCCGTGGTGGCAGCGCTCTGCACGTGGAAGGGTCTGCCGATGCCGATGTCTCCGAATGCCACGAACCTTTCGGGGAAGCTTCTTCCTCCGAGCGCCGCAAACTGGCTCGGGACCGACAACCTCGGCCGCGACGTGCTTTCCCGGATGGTCGGCGGCTCCACGATCTCGCTGACCGTCGGGTTTGTCGCGATGGCGGTCTCCCTCGGGATCGGGATTGTCGTCGGTGCGATCTCCGGGTATTTCGGCGGCTGGGCAGATAACATCATCATGCGGCTTGTGGACGCCCTGCTCTGCTTCCCCTCGTTTTTTCTGATCCTCAGCGCGATCGCGCTCCTCGGGCCGAACATCTGGATCATCATCGCCGTCATCGGGCTCGTCGGGTGGACAGGAACCGCCCGGCTCGTGCGCGCCGAATTCCTCACCCTTCGGGAAAGCGAATACGTCCGCGCCGCAAGAGCCCTCGGCCAAAGCGGGCGGAAAATTATTTTCCGGCACATCCTACCGAACGCGTTTGCCCCGATCTTCGTGACCGCGATCATCAGCATTCCTGACGCCATCCTCATCGAGTCGGGGCTCAGCTTTCTGAGCTTCGGGGTTCCTCCCCCGCAGGCGACCTGGGGGAACATTATTGCTGACGGAAAAACCTATTTCCTCGACGCCTGGTGGCTGGTTGTATTTCCCGGCCTGGCGATCTTTTCCGCCTCCCTGGCTTTTTACCTTGCCGGCGACGCCCTCCGCCGCGCGGCCTCCGCCCGATGAGCCTTCTCGAAATCCACAACCTCTCGATCCGATTCCGCACGGATGCCGGGGAGCTCGATGCCGTCAAGCGGATCTCGTTTTCGATGAGGGACGGAGATTCGCTCGCCATCGTCGGAGAGAGCGGCAGCGGGAAAAGCGTGACCGCGCTCTCGCTCACCCGCCTCCTCCCGTCCCCCCCCGCAGAGTATGCCGGAGGAAAAATCCTCTACTGCGGGGAGGACGTTCTGAAGATGTCCGACCGCGAGGTCCGCAAGGTCCGCGGGGCAGGTATCGCGTACATTTTTCAGGAGCCCGCGACCTCGCTCAACCCGGTCTATACAATCCGAAGCCAGATCGCCGAGGGCATCCGGCTCCACCGTCCGGACGTCACCGACATTGACTCCGAGGTTCTGCGCTGGCTTGGCGCGGTCGGAATCGTGGATCCCGAAAAGCGGATGCACGATTACCCGCACCAGCTCAGCGGCGGCATGCAGCAGCGCGCGATGATCGCCATGGCCCTCGGCTGCCGCCCACGCCTGCTCGTCGCCGACGAGCCCACCACGGCACTCGACGTCACCATCCAGGCCCAGATCCTCGCCGAGCTCCGCCGCCTCCGCGCGGAATTCGGCATGGCGCTGATCCTTATCACCCACAACTTTGCGATCATCCGCGGGCTCTGCGACCGCGTTGCCGTCATGTTTCGCGGGGAGATCGTCGAATACGGCGACACCGAAAGCCTTCTGAAAAACCCGCAGCACCCCTACACCAAGGCCCTCATCGCCTGCGTCCCGCAGCTTGGAATCAAGCGAGCCCGCCTCCGCACGATCGAGTTTTGATCTTATGAAATTCCGATCCAGACAGGCAGGAGCGACCCCGTTGTATTTCAACGTGACATCGTTCGTGGACATTTTGATGGTGCTGGTGGTTTTCATGCTGGTTTCGTGGTCGACCGCCCGCATCGAGTCGGATGTGGGGATCAACTTGCCAACGTCGAGCTCGTCGGTACCGAGGAACCCCGCGCCGGCCCCCGTGATTATCAATGTCCGGATCGATGGCACGATGGCTGTGAACCAGAAGGAGATCAGCGATGCGGAGCTGACTCAGATGCTCGGGCGGCTGGTGAAGCTGCAGCCTGCGCAGGTTGCCGTGGTGCGAGCGGACCGCGCCGTCGCCTACGAGCGGGTGCTGAAAGTTTTGGATTACTGCCGCGAGGCCGGGATCACCCAGGTAGGCTTCAGCGCGCTCATGCCGACGAAGAGCGGTGGATAATTATCGCCACCCATGAGGGGGCATGCTGCGGAGAATTGTCCGAGCATGCGCATTTTTTTGCCCCGGTCATTTTACCCGGAAAAATCACAGAGGGGGGGCAACCCTCCCCGCAGAAGCTCCCTGCAGAGGGCGTTCCCAGTTGAGGCAGGCCGCTGGAATCCCCGGCTTCCATGACTTGGCATGGTGATTGCTTATTCGTCCATCGCAAGCCTTTGGCCTGCGAGAAACACACCAAACCTATGATCAAAACCAACCCTATACTGGCGACCCTGGCAGCTGCGCTTCTTGCGGCCGGATCGCTTGCCTCACTGAGTTCGGCGTTTGCACAAGACGCCGCCTTGCCGCCGCCTGCACCCGCTGCGGCTGCAAAGGCAGACCCGGCAGCCGCAGAGCCGACGCTCGAGCAGCGCATCGCCGGCCTGGAGGCCTACATCAACAATGCGGATCCCGCCAGCAGCAAGGTGGCCGGGGTTTCCGGTCCTGGACATTCGGCATGGATGATGGTTGCGGCAGCGCTGGTGCTGTTCATGACTCTCCCCGGACTGGCGCTGTTTTACGGCGGCCTGGTTCGCGAGAAGAACGTGCTCTCCGTGCTGGGGATGTGTTTTGGCATTGCCGGAATGGTTACCATCCTCTGGTGGGCGGTCGGATACAGCCTGGTGTTTGGTTCCAGCTTCGGCAGCTCTCTGCTTGGCGGCACGGAATACTTTTTCCTGAACGGCGTGACCTCCGCGCCGAACACGAACTATGCGTATTGGATTCCGCAGAGCGTCTTCTGCATCTACCAGCTCACGTTCGCGATCATCACCCCGGCGCTGATTTTCGGGGCGACTGCGGAGCGGTTCAAATTTCTCCCCCTCATGGCGTTCACATTCCTTTGGATGTTTGTGGTCTATTTCCCGCTTGCTCACATGGTGTGGGGCAGCACTGGCCTGATGAACGGGGTCTGGAATGCTGACGCGAAGATCCCTGCCATTGATTTCGCTGGCGGCACCGTGGTGCACATGTCTTCGGGCTGGTCGGCTCTCATCCTGTGCCTGATTCTCGGGAAGCGCATCGGGTTTGGCAAGGAGCCGATGCCTCCGCACAGCATGGTTCTTTGCATGGTTGGCACGGGGATGCTTTGGGTCGGCTGGTATGGTTTCAACGCAGGCAGCGCGCTGGCCGCCGATGGGGTGGCAGCAAACGCCTTCCTGACGACAACTTTGGCCACAGGCGTTGCCTCCTTCGTGTGGGCGATGTCAGAGCTGATCTTCAAAGGCAAGCCGAGTATCCTTGGATTCTGCTCGGGAGCTGTGGCCGGCCTGGTCGTGATCACTCCGGCCTGCGGGTTCGTCAATGCGAACGGGGCAGTGATCATCGGCGTCGTGGCCGGCTTCGTGCCCTTCCTTGCCGTGACCTACCTCAAGAGGCTCCTCGGCTACGACGATGCGCTGGACACGTTCGGAGTCCATGCTGTAGGAGGGACCATCGGGGCGTTCCTTACGGGAGTTCTGGCGGATCCCTCAGTCAACGCGAACCTGATCAGCGAGGCATACGCCGCAAAGAACGGGCTCAAGGCGGCGGTTGAGGGTCACACGCTCTGGATTGCGCAGCTGCAGGCGATCGGCATCACCTGGGTGCTGGCAGTGGGCGGCACCGTGATCATCGGCTTCCTGCTGAAGCTGGCCATCGGGCTGCGGCCTACGCCGGAAGCCGAGTTCAGCGGGCTCGACATCACCGACCACGGCGAAGAAGGCTATATCCTCAACAAGTAAACCTGGAGATCGAAAATCAACTCTATGAAAAAACTCGAAGCAATTATCAAGCCGTTCAAGCTGGAAGAAGTCAAAGACGCGCTAGCGGAGCTCGGGATCGAGGGAATGACAGTGAGCGAGGTCAAAGGGTTTGGAAGGCAAAAAGGGCACACGGAAATCTATCGCGGCAGCGAATATACGGTGGACTTTCTTCCGAAGATCAAAATCGAAGTCGTGGTCATCGACTCAGCGCTTGACGGTGCGCTGGCGGCGATCGTGAAAGCGGCCAAGACCGGAAAAATCGGGGACGGGAAAGTCTTCGTTTCCCCGGTGGAGGAAGCGATCCGGATCCGCACCGACGAGATCGGCGATCGCGCGGTGTAGCTGGGGCAAGCGGTGCGCCATTTGCTACAGCCTCAACGCTCATCATCTCACTGGGCGCGACTGTCCGTTCCGACCGATTTTTTTGGATTGTCCTCCATTGGGTGAAATAGCACCGATCAGATCGGTCTCGCCGTGCACCGTTCGAGCGATTCGTCGATTGACGCTTTGCGATAGCGGAGAGCCGGTGAAACAGTCAAAAAAAGATGAGCAGCGGGAAATGCCCCACACGCGGGATCGAGACAGAGGCCGAACACATTCTTGTTGCTGCTGAAAGCAAGACGCGGAGCGAACATGTTGAGAGACCCCGCGCGGTGGATCGCCTTGCGTCTAGAAAATAGGCACAATAAATACACTCTTGAGATGTTTAATGGTCCCAGGCGGCTTCTCTTGGATTGTATGTCTAATGGATGTGACGCGATAAATGCTTGCATAATTCTTATGTCCATTGATGTGCGGCCAGCAAGCCCCGTCTACAGTATCTCCTGTATTAATTCCTTGAAAATATCCCTTTCCTCGATATTCGGCCAGCGGGAATCCGCAATTGTCTGCGTCGTAAAACTGAAGTGCATTCACAATCGCACTCAGCCTTGTTCGAGGCTTTCTCTTTGGTAATGGCATGCCCTTACTTTTCATATATTTCAAAGCTGATTAGTTTGAGCCTTTTGCAAAACCCCCTAAGAAGGGCAAGGGGCAGGTCTGTAAGTCGTTTATTATCAGACGTAGCTATTTTTGGAAATCTGGTTTTCTGGTGGTTTTGCAAAAGGCTCGTTTGTAGTGCGATAATATGTATTTGCGAAAAGCTCTATTCTTCAGCTGATTGAGTGGCAGTTGCAAAAAAACCTCTGGTACACAGGTAAGCATAATCCCGAGCTTCACTCCGTTTGCACTCAATGGCTGATTCATTCGACTGCAAAAACCGTGTTAAAT
This sequence comes from Verrucomicrobiia bacterium, assembly GCA_037127695.1. GTDB lineage: Bacteria > Verrucomicrobiota > Verrucomicrobiia > Chthoniobacterales > Terrimicrobiaceae > QYQL01. The sequence goes on from JBAXXX010000012.1 coordinate 46,047, forward strand.
TAAAATATTCTCGTCTGTCATGCGACATTGCAATAGTTTCTGTGTCGGTGATTCAGATAATTGCAAGCTCCTGACTATCTGAAAAGCTCAAAGATAGCGGCTTCGTTATAAGCGCCTGCAGCATAAATGCCGCATCTTTTTATCGTTTTTCCGGATATAGTTCCTACTACCCACCAAGTGCCGTTTGCGTATACTGAAAACTCTGCACAGCTCCCATTGTTGACAGTTATGCGGACTTTATGAGGTCCGATAAAGCTGGCGATAAAGGCAGGTCCCATATTTGACTGCCATATTCCAGAAATATTTAAATTTATCAGGTTCCAATTCAATCCGTTATTCCACGACGTAAGTGCAACTTGATTTCCCCCATCCAGTATTACTCCAACGCCAGCAGAAGCTCCATTACGGCCAATATCTGTTCCTACTGATTGTAAGCTTGCGTAAAAGATGTAATTATTAAGTCTAGATGTATCAATGGTTGCTGAATACCAGTCTGTAACATCTCCACCAATCTGTGCATATTGTTTTCCTATATTAGAGCGTGTGCAATGCGCAGATAGGAGCCAAGGTGATGGCAATGTATTGTTGGAGAGGATCAATCCGACAGGGAGCTCTGCGGTGGGAATTGAAGCAATAGGATTTGTCCGAATTGCTGTTGGGGTTGGTGGTGTTGTTGGGATTCCTGTGGCGATTGTTTGAGTTGTTATAGTTGAAGCACTGGGGGGTGCCAGAAGTTCTGATGGGGGGAATACATGTGGTTTAATTTCCCCAAGCACTCTCTGTGCGATTGAGGGGTTTGTTTCCTGTTTCTTTGTATGGGATTGTGCCGTTATTAGAATGATGCTGGCTAGTGTGATTGCTCCCAAGATTCGGAGCGGCAGGGGAATCCTGCCACTCCAATGTGGCACAACCTTTCCCTCTGGAGTTTGAGGGATTGTGTGGGGCTCATCTTCTGAAAATGGAAGGTCACATTGGTTCAGGGGGGATTGTTTTGCGATCCAGTGTATTCCCTCCGCACTTTCAAGGTCTTCGATGAAATTTGTGAGGGATCCAAAGAAAGGATCAAGGTTGATTGCCTTACGGAGGATTTCGTTGCTGCTTGCAGTTAATTTGGGTAGGGACGTGAATGAGTGGGCTGCAGGGTTGCAGTAGCTCCCTAGCAGTTCGCAAACGAGTGATGCACAGAGCAGGTTGTATTCAGCGTGCAGGAGTTTGTAGCTTGGTTCTTTTTGTGGAGGCTGCCCAATCCTGTGTATCCTATTTCCATTCCCGTCGGATTCTTTCTGTTGGAGAAAGCCTAGTGTATTCATCCGTACTGCCAGATGTGGCCAACTGGTGATCTCTGTATTTAATGGAGCGATGGGAGTTAGAATAATGTCATGTAATGTGATATCGGGGCATGGAATCCCTGCTTCCATCGTAGGATCGAGTGCCTTTGCAAGGGGGTGGAGAATTTCGAACACCTCAGCAGGGTTAAGACTCCTTCTCGCTTTGAGGATATTGATTAGCGGGATTCCTTCCAGTTTTTCGCTAATGGCTACTGTTTGGTTATTTATGATCTCCAGCGAAATGATCGTTTGGAATACTTGGCAGTTCTTGTCGAGCGTTTTCCATACACTTTGAAAATCGAAAAAGCCTGCAATCCAATTTGGACGTATCACGAGAATCTCTACGGGGTTTCCTTCAGGCGTTGTCGCGTTAAATGTTCGTCCCCTTCGGTTTGATTTGCTGGAGTTCAGCTTTTTGGAGAAGTAGGGAAGCAGCCAGTGGGTGTTAGGTTCAGCAGATTCCTGACCGTGGCGCATTCTCTCTCGGCATAGGTCGATGCGCAATTTGAGTTCGATGCCGCTTTCTGGCCTGAGTTCTTTTTGCTTTGCTGTCATTTCGGACAGCAGCTGTAGGATTCCTGGAGGTTGGTCTCCCAGCTCAGCAACAGGGAGAGGGGTGGTGAGTTGCTGGCTGATGACACTGGCGACTGATCCTTGGAATGGAGGTTTTCCACAAAGCATGAAGTAGAGTGTAATGCCTAGGGAATAAATGTCTGTGCGAGCATCTATCGGGAGATTTTCCAATTGTTCTGGACTTGCGTAGGCTGCTGTCCCGACAAAGCCACCTAAAGTTAGGGATGCGGAGGTTTCAGCATTTTCGCTTTGAAAGTTTTTGGCTAGTCCAAAGTCGATCAGCTTGACCACTAGCCGTCCGCTGGGATCTGTGAAAAGCATGATGTTGGAGGGCTTAATATCCCTGTGAACAAGTCCAAGCTGTTGGGCTGCGCTTAAGGCATCGGCGACTTGTTCCAAGATATCGAGGGCGGTCTTAGCAGGAAAGTTTCCCGTGCGTTGGCGGAACTTATCTATCGTTTCGCCATCCACAAACTCCATGGCATAAAAGTAGGATCCATCGGCTTCGCCAAGATGATAGACTGAAGCCACGTTCGGATGACGGAAGGAGGCCGCTGCGCGTGCTTCCCGCAAGAACCGTGTTTTTGCTGCTTTTCCTGTAAGGCGTTGGGGATTGATGACTTTTAATGCCACATCTCGGCTTAAGTTGATGTCTAAGGCTTTATAGGTAATCCCCATGCCCCCGCGCCCCAGAACGAGAGGATCCCCGTTGGGCTCTTGGTAAACTTCAAAATGTTGAAAACGAAGGGGGTCTTCCATAAGAGAGAAGGCAGGAACCAAATTCAGATGGCTGGAATGAAGCCTATTTCACGGCCGGAAAATTCTACAGCCTTTTTTCTGGGAGGAGGCATGGCAGACCGACAATCTGAAAAGCATCTTCCTCACTGCCCTCAAAAACATTTGAGCCGTTCGAGAGTTTTGTAAATCCTTCCCCCGTTGAATTCCACTTGAGCTCTCGCGCCCGAGCTGCCATTACAACGGCCATGTTGGAGTCCTTGCCCCCCGACCGCAACGTGAAATTGTTCCACCAGGTTTTTTCCGAGCAGGCGAAGAAATCCGCAACAATGCCAGTTTTCACGTGGCGCATGAGCTTGATGAATGGGCCAAGCGAGGGGAGCACATTTGTGTTCGCCCATTTTTCAAGACCGCCGCCCTCCTCCATGACCTCGATTTTGTGACATTTGTGACAATCGAACTGCCGTTTCGGACCACAACTGCCTATTTGGCTTTCCCCCCTTCCCCCGCAGAGCCTATATTCGGGGTGTTTGCAGGGCGAAATGAGGGAAATAAAACTGGCGACCCTAACGGGATTCGAACCCGTGTTATTTACTATGGTAAATACCCGAAAATAGTCCTTGCGTGACAAATGCGTGACAAATAGACTTTCCCCATGTCACGCACAGCCGAAAAATCGACGAGAGGGCCGGTTGAAATCGTTGAAGGTAAAGGTGTCAAGATTCCGGTATACTACAGCCCCTATCGGGACACGGAAAGCTATCTCCTTGCCTACTACAGCGATGGTAAGAGAACCCGCGAACGGGTTGCATCGATCCCTGCGGCCCGGAAAAGGGCTAAAAAGTTGATTGAAGAGCTGTCAAAGGGCACGGCCCATGTGGCGACGTTCACAGCCAAAGAGGCTGCGGCAGTAAACACCGCCGTGGACATTCTCCAGCCGTTGGACATCGGCTTGACTGAGGCCGCCCGGCAGGTGGCTGCCGCCAAGGAAATCTTGGGAGGATTTGGCACCATTGAGGAGGCCGCACGGCTGCTCGTTGCGGAACGCCAGCGCCAGCATATCCCGGCGAAGCCATTTGGTGAGGTCGTGAAGGAGTTTTTGGAGGAAGTAAAGCCACCAGCCCGCTCGTATCGTCACTGGTCGGATTGTTCGGGACGGTTGAGTCTTGCCGCCGAAAAGTTCGCCACAGTGCCGATCATGGACATCCGCACCATTGATCTCGAAGAACATCTGAACTGCCTCAAGCGTCGCGTTCGCACAAAGACAGGTATCAAAACTGTTCCCGGTCCCGGGAAAAAAGCCACGGGTCGCAATCGGAACAACTACCGTGGGGTTTTCTGCAATGTGTTTTCCTTCGCCCAACGTTTGGGATACCTCCCCCGCAACGTCGAAACAGAGGCCGATCATCTCCGGGAGGCCCCAGACCGGGACGCGAATGTGGAGATTTATCAGCCGGAGGAGATGCAGCAGATTCTGGACGCCCTTCCCGACAAGTGGATTCCCTTTGCGGCCATCGGTGCGTTCGCGGGCTGCCGGGGCGCGGAAATTCATCGTTTGGATTGGAAGGACATTGATCTGGAGGAACGTCACATCACGGTTGAAAGCTCCAAATCCAAGACCGGAAAGCGCCGGGTTGTGCCGATCTCGGACAATCTTTTTGCCTATCTGGCTCCCTACGCGCAAAAATCCGGCTGGGTGTGCCCGCACTACAGCCACGATTCCACCCTGGCTCAAGAGTTCGCTCAGGCGTGGGAGAAGTCCGGCATCAAAGTCAAAAAGGTCAACAATGGCTTCCGTCACAGCTACGCGAGCTATCGGATCGAAGAGGTCAAATCCCTGCCTCAAGTCGCTTGGGAAATGAATACTTCCGAGCGGAAATTGCGGGACAATTATCTGGAGCTTGTGAGCGCAAAGAAACTGGCGAAGTGGAAGGAGATTCTGCCGAGTAGCGCACTGCCAAAGCAGCCGGATAAATTGGCAAAAGCCTAAAACTCACTCGACACGAAAGCCTAAAAACAATACAACCAAATAACCGAACAGTCGCACGGCATGAAAACCTAAAACCATGGCAACCCCCTCTGAAAAATTGGCCCGTTCTCTGGAACTGTTAAACCGCCTTCAAAGCGAAGACGGTGCCGCCGCCATTCGGTCAAGCGATATGCCGCGCGTTGACAGAGAGCGTTTGGTGGCAAATGGCTTCCTCCAAGAGGTCATGAAAGGTTGGTATATTCCTACCCGGCCTGATGAGGTCAGAGGAGAAAGCACCGCGTGGTATGCTTCTTTTTGGCGTTTTTGCGCGGCTTATCTCAATGAACGTTTTGGCAAGCAATGGTGCCTTTCGCCAGAGCAGTCTCTCTCCCTGCATGCAGGCAACTGGTCGGTTCCCAAGCAACTTCTGATCCGCTCGCCGAAAGCTGGCAACAAGGTGACAAATCTTCCGCACAACACGTCTTTGCTGGATGTGCGCGCACACATACCGCCATCGGGAGATATCAGTGAGGAGGAGGGCATGCGCATTTTCTCCGCAGACACGGCACTCATTGCCTGTGCACCAGGCTACTTCGCGCAAAACGCCACGGATGTCCGTGCCACCTTGTCTGTCATCAAGGATTCATCCAGCCTGCTTGCCCGGCTGCTGGAGGGGGGTCGCAGCACCATTGCCGGGCGTCTGGCTGGAGCCTTCCGAAATATCGGCAGGGATCGGATTGCCGATGACATTGGGAAAGCGATGTCTGCCGCAGGATACGTCATGCGGGAGAATGATCCGTTCGCGGACAGACCGCCTTCAATTCTGGCCCACCGGGAAATCTCCCCTTACGCAAACCGCATCCGCCTGCTTTGGCAATCAATGCGGCAGCAGGTCATCGAGCATTTTCCCGCGGGGCCGGGGCTCTCCCAGGATTTTCAAAAGTATATGCAGCAGGTGGATGACGTGTATGTCACCGATGCCTACCACTCGCTGTCGATCGAAGGCTATCGTGTGACGCCGGAGCTGATCGAACGGGTGCGCAGTGGAAGATGGAACCCGGATTTGGAGGATGAAGACAAATCCCATCGAAACGCGTTGGCGGCACGCGGGTATTGGGAGGCTTTTCGGGCCGTTCGAGTCAGCGTGGAACAAGCTCTCAAAGGGAAAAATCCGGGAATGATTGCCGATGAGGATCACGGCGAATGGTACCGCCAGATGTTTTCCCCAAGCGTTACGGCAGGCTTGCTCCGGCCTGCCGATCTCGCCGGCTACCGCAACAACCCGGTTTATATCCGGCGCTCCATGCATGTCCCGATGAACTATCAGGCCGTGCGCGACACGATGCCCGCCTTCTTCAATCTGCTAACCGAGGAGACCGATCCCGCTGTCCGGGTCGTGCTGGGGCATTTCATTTTTGTGTATATCCATCCCTATATGGATGGAAACGGGCGAATCGGCCGCTTTCTGATGAACCTGATGCTGGCGGCGGGAGGATACCCATGGACGGTTATCCCGATCGAAAGCAGGAGCGAATACATGGGAGCCCTCGAACAGGCGAGCTTGGCGGGTGACATTGTTCCTTTCTCGCAGTTCCTGGCGAAACTGGTCAGTCGAGGGTTGGCTGGAGAGGCTTTGCCGGAGGTTCCTCGGTTCTGAAAGATGAATTGGCGATCCTCCAGTAAATTTTGTTCGAGCAGTCGCTTCCGCTTTGCTCAAGGTCAGGATTATCAATGATGAACCCGGCGGACCCGATTGAAATTCTTCGCAGCGCGCTCATGCGGATCAGCGAACCCCGACTGTTTGAAACCGAGCGGGGATATCAGGCGGAGCTTTTGGCTGAGATTCAGCATGTCTTGAAACAGCAGAAGGATGATTTCACGCGTCCGTTCGCGGAATCGGAGTATCAGAAGCGGCTGGACGCTCATGGAGTGCGCTTTCGACCTGATATAATTGTGCATGTTCCTTACAACAGGGGTGTTTCACCAACACGTCGTCACGATAATTACCTGGTGGTCATGCTGAAACTGGCTGCGGAGAAGGGCAAGGCGGACGAGGATTTCGGGAAGCTAGCTCGATTGTGCACCACCCTCGATTACCCAGTTGGAGCACTCGTCAATGTGGGGACATCTGAATTGTGGCTGCCGCAGTACGACGCCGAAATCGAAGGTGAATTTACCCTATTTGAATTTGCAGTGACGCTCTGCGAAGGACAACCAAAGGTAGAGGAGGGCAGCAGGAAATTTGGCGGGCTTGGTTGCTGACACTGCTGAACTTTATGAAACGAGGCATCGAACCGGTTTTTCTTGCCGAGATCGCGAGTCGAATTAACCTCTACCGCGATGCGGCGCAGACGGAAAACCGATTTTTGGGTGGATTCCCTTCCCATGGAGATGGAGTGGATGCTTGGACTCTTTTTTCTTCTGGTATGGCTCGGAGCCTCAGTTGCGTATTACTGGGCAATCCTTGATCGAGTTAATCAAGTTGTAGCCGCCTTCGCTCCTTTGGGGATCAAGCCCGACGAATCAGCGTTCCTTCCGTTACTAGAGATGGGTATCAGACTCGCTCCTTTTGTCGGCCTTCCGGTGGCTTATCGTGCTTGGCGTTGGACTCGGCAGATGATCCTCCGGTCATTCTCAGGGGCATTCTAGAGCAGAAGTAGTCAGAGGGCCGTTTCCGAGGAACCTTTTTCCCTCGTAGCAGAATCCAGTCGGGCATCGAAGGAAACCGCCTCCCCTTCAAAATCGAAAGGTTCCTAGCGAGAACCAGCAGCCTTCCCAAACTGGGGTCGCCTATAGAATGGCAGGCCGTCCTTGATCGCGAGAATCGGAGAATTTCCATTTCCATGAACTAGCGCAAAACTTTCCGGCCAATTTGCACGACCTTTCACGAGGCCGATTCCTTCTTGCATCATGATACTCGCCGGGAGTTGGCAAAAACGGTGATAGGGGCGAGCAAAGAGAAAGATCATGGATAGTTGAGTGGGCCTCTGGTCAGGCAGGGTGAAGACCGCCGACTGGCAGTCAAAAAGCTGGGAAAGAATCCGCCCAATTCTGATGTCGTATGGAATGGCAAATTCGCCGACTTTAACTTCCACACCAATCGAGCCCAACTCCCAGCCAGCCGCTTCCAGCGTGGGGGTTGGAGTCAGGACATAGTCGATGCGAAGTCCCTTTTTGGCCGTAGATCCCCAAGCGCGAAAAAGTTTCTTGATCGGCTTGGCCGGGCCGAATTCACCTCGCACTTCCATGTTCAGAGTGAACAGTGTCGGGGGGACAAAGTTCTCAAATTCTCGCCGAGCTTCTGGTTCTGTCATCTGATCGACGGTAAGAGGATGAGGCGAAAAGAAAAGCCTCCCAGGTGTTTTGCCAGCCTCTAGCGAAAAATTGCTCTGCGCGTCGCCGCGAAATTGGCTCCAAGTGCTTCCAGTAGTTGATTTTTACGAAACAGGCGATGTTTGCCGAGCTTATAGCTGGGAAGTAGTCCCTGTTGAACATACTGATTGAGGGAGCGCAGAGGGATTCCGAGCCATGCCGCTGCTTCCTTCGCTCTGATGAAGCTGTCATCGGCAGTGAGAGTTTCTTTTCTACCAGGGGTCACGACCGGGGTGTGATTTGAGCGGGCAGCGTGGAAGAACGCGGCTGGTTTTCTGCTGAACTGCCATTTGTGAGACGAAAGCCGCATAAAGACAGGGAGACGCGCCGGTCACAAACTGACCGGCGCGTCCAAGTATCAGCCGAGTTTGATTCCGGTGTTGCGGATGAAGTTTTTCGCCTGGGCGACGATTACCTGATCCTGCTTTTCGGCGGTCATGTTCGGGCTGATGGTGGCCTTGATGCTCTTCACAAGGTCGGCCTGTTCCGGCCTTTCGAGCCAGGATTTGACCTTCGCGGTGTAGTTCTGCTTCTGCTCCTGGTCCTGCATTTTGCGAAGGAGGAACTTCCGCTCCAATTGCTCGCGGGGGAGTTCCTTGACGTATTCGACCAGGCCGGGTTCTGCCTTCATGAAGGCGTCAAGCCGGGAGTTGACTTCGGGGTTGATTTTGAACTGTTGTGCCAGCTCTTCTTTCTTTTTTGGTGATGCGATTGCCATTTTGACATGTTTGGTTGTGCCGGACGTTTCGACCTTGCGGCCCCGTAGTCCGGCGGTTGGACGGTTTCGGTTTTCGAAATTCAGGCTTTGGCGGCCCGGACTTGTGGGATGGTCTCCTCGTCTTCGTCGTCGAGGGCTCCGTTCTGCAATCCGCCGATCTGTTGGATGACGGATTTCAGGAACCGCTGTGCGATTTTCCGGGCGCTGAGGCGCTGGATCTCCGCGTTCAGCATGGTTTGAACAAGCTGACTGGTGGGAACGCGGATCCCGGCTTGCTCGACGATTTTTGATGCCTCCGTGAAGGTGGCAAAGGTGTCCTCATCGAGGGTGACTGTGACGTTGGCTGGTTTGGTGGTTTTCATAGAATGTTTTTGGTGAGAAATGCGAACTGCTTGCGGCGGAGCAGCGGGGCGGGGGAAAGCGATTCCCGCCTACGCCGCTCCAAGGATTCGAGTTCGGCGGCGAACTCGTCGTTGATCTGCATCTGGGAAAGTAAGAAAGCCTGGCACTCATCGTTGTCCTCAGCGAAGAGGACGATTCCGCAGGGATCAGAAATTCCCTCCCCCTCCGGGAGCGGCGGCTCTGCGGAGGAGAAGGCATCGTCGTTCGAGGTTTTGACAGGGCTCGGAGACGGCGACGGAGTGAAATCGGGCTGGCTTTTGAGGCGTTCCACCTCCTGCTGGAGTTCGGGCACTTTCGCGGCCTCTCGCTGCAAATCCTCGACCCGCTTTTTCATGGCGCGGTTTTGTTCGAGAAGGGCCTCGGCATACGCCTTCTGCTGGGCGTTACGCTGTTCCTCGTCCGCCTTGACGTAATAGCCCGGCGACGGGTTGGACTTTGCCGCGGTCGGTCCGAGCGGTAGCGCGTATGGTTCCGATGGGCGGTAACTCCATTCGGCGGACTGCTCCCGGCGATAGACCGAGTGGCGCTCGTGCATTTCATCCGGGTAATTCGGATCCGTGTATCGGCCGGCCGGATATGCCTTCACGGTTTCCGGGACTCGCACGTCCGGCATGTCGTTTCGGGAAATGCCGGCAACGGCGGGGCTTGACTGGATTTTGACCGGCTTGCGGGTGGCGCATGCGGTGCACAGGCAGAGGGTGAGGATGGTGATGAGGTATTTCATGGGTTTGTTGGATTGGATGCGGACAGGCCGGTTGTGGCTTTTTGCAAGTCCACGGTTTGGGTGACATAGAGATAGAAGAGCGTCCCGGAGGGAACCCGGACGTAGTAAGGATCCTTTTTCAGACTCTCTAGAAGGCGTTGGGAGTAGATTTGCCCGCCAGCTTGGATTCCTGCTGAAATGGCATCGGTGAATCCTCCGCTCTGGATCTGGGTGGCTCCCCCGGTCAGAGGAGAAATCAGATTGGTCGTCTGCGGAAATGCCCCGGCCCCCGCAGAAATCATGGCGGCAAGAACCGCCTTGGCCTCGGCGAATTTATCGGAGGCGATCATGTAACCGCGAAGACCGGCGGAACCATCGGTTTCGCTCCAGCCTCCCGGCTTCGCCGCATCGGGCGCATAATCAAGGACCGTGCCGGAGACCGGCAATTCACGGCCATCCTGGAAAACGAGAACCCATTTCCTCTCGGAGCCAATCCGTTCGCGGGCGGCGGTCTTCTGGGCAATTCCATGAACCTCCGTTCCTGCCGGAATGATCAACCGACTGTCGTGCCAGACATCCTCGGTGATGAGTCCGATGATCGGAGTCTCGATGTTGGTGGAATCCACCGTGTTGACCAGTTCGCATCGGAGAAGCCGCCCAAAGGGAAGATACGATTCGCTGCGGGCAACCTCCCGCGTGGCAAAGATGGCCTGGGGAATTGGCGGCGGAGGCTTGGGTGTCGATGATGGCCTTGTGGTGGAACTATCGGACACCTTGGGAGCCGGGGCGGGTGGCCGTGCAGGGGGAGTCACAGGGATTTCCTCCGTGAACGAATATCCCTTTGCCGTCGTTGCTTGTGCGGGGACAGTGGGATTGATATCCGCAGTCGAGCGCTTGCCTTTCCCCGAGAAGAGAAACGCGAAGATCAAGCCACCTGCCAGCAGGAAAAGGATCAGCCGACCGGCGGGCTTTTGAAAAAGTTCAGTCCAGAGTTTTCGAATGTTCATTTGAAGTCAGAGGTTGAGGTTTCGGCACGCACGACGAGCACGTTCCATTTGTTGTCAGGATCGAGATTATTGCGTCCGCCCTGCCCGTTGCCGGTGATGGCGAAGAATGCCGAGGTGACGGACTTCGATGCCATGACGCCGGACGCATCCGCGAGCGATTGCGTATAAATCCGGTCTTCCAGGCGAACGGCCAAATCCTGGGGCTTGTAGTAAATCGCCCGGTCGGACGTGTTCTCCAACTCGACCCGGAAAATCAACGTGTCGTCCTGCTCGAACCGCCACACGTCACGAATCCGCACCGTGAAGTTGTCGTAGTAGTTGGCGATTCCGGGGGAGACGTGGAGGACACCGGCCAAGGCGTCCGGATGATTCTTGACAAAGAGCGGATAGGCTTTGGCTTTGTCCATCAGGGACAACAATCGCTCCGGCACGATGGCGATGCGGTTCCCGTCCTTCCCGGTTCGTTGATCCTGATAAAAGGTGACGTTGTAAAAGGGTCTGTCTGACGCCTTCAGATGTAGGACGTACGCCTTGCGGTTGAAAATGACGGTCAGATGATCCTCGGCGTCCGGCTTCAAAGCCCGAATGCTGAAATAGAAATTTCCCGGGGTGAACGAGATTAGGAATCCGGCATTTTCTTGCTCCTGTACGGATACTGATTTCGAGTAGAGCCCAGAAATCTCGGATGGGAACATGATCGTGGTCGTTCCTGATTCTGACGCGACGGGAATGTCATAGATGACAAATTCGTCCAGTGGTTTTTGAGTGATCGGACCGGCGTGAGTGGTCGGCACTGAAAGCAGTGCCATTGCTGCAATGGTGACTATGGGATGTTTCATGCAAGCAATTTTGCATGATTTGCGCGGCTGCCTGCTCCGAGTTGGGAGCAACTTCAATCTACCACAACAGGCTGCACCCAATCTCCGCTGTATCACGATGAATTTGTCTGTGCACGCCGCACAAGCGCCGTTCTTCGAAATCAGCGAGAAATAGCTTCTATAACGACCGAATACAGGATAACTGAAAATTATCCATGCTCTACAATAGCGATTGGCTTCTGGCGGAACTCGAACATTACCAGATCCAAAAAAAGCACCCTCCCTTGTTTGTGTCCGACTGGGATTGCTTTCCAGACGAGTCCTCCTTCATGGATCAAATCGTAATTTCATCTCTCGCATCTTCTAAAGCTCATTCCCGAAAATATTCATACGCGGAAGATCAACTCACCCAGCGAGAACTTGTGGCGGCCGTTTTGAACAGGGACGCGAAGCAAAAATCGCCAGTAGAGAACATCTCGATAGCGTCGAACGCAACCAGCGCTCTTTACCTTTGTCTCCATGCACTCAATAACTTACGGGTTAAGCGATTTCTCGTTGTTACCCCAGTATATTATACGGTTATCGAAACTCTTGTTTCGATGCGGTTCTTCGGGGAAAATGGTGGGAAAAAGAAGTGGAAAGGAGCTTGTCTTCGGGT
>JBAXXX010000013.1:0-58202 GCA_037127695.1 Verrucomicrobiia bacterium
ACCGGCGCGGCCACCACGACAGGCGACAGCTATGTGAGCTCGGGTGGCGATGCCCGATCTCCTGTCCTCTCCACCGGAAGCTGCCAGATTTCCAACTACGACGACCCTCCAAACCTAAAAAATGACGAGCCGGGCACGATCGACTTCTCGACCTCCCTGTCCTCAGAGAACACGACTGCCATGATGCTCGCCAACGGGAAAAAGAAGCTGGGCGAATTCCAGGGCACCCTCCAGCCCGGCACCCCGTTCGCCTACCGCAACGTCCACGACAACGAGCTCGCGTTCGATTACCAAAAAGTCCAGTTCAAGTTTAAGTGGAAGCCAGACGTGACCGCAGAACAAAAGCATGAAGTCCGCTACCTCGTCCTCTTCCAGCCGGAAAACAACCCGGACACAGAAGAAGATGAATCGCTCACAAAGGCAGAAACCGTCGGGACGATCACCTGGGATGGAAAAGAAGCCGAATCCGAGCTCTTCACAATCGATCCGGACATCAAAAATCCCGAGAAAGATGGGGCTTACTCGCTGCTGGCCATGGACCTCGCCGTCGATGCCAACCGGGATGGGGTCGTGGAATTCGGCGCGGATAGGACATCAGCCGAAAGCCCGTTCCGGTTCTGGGTTAATGATGACCAGGACAGCAGCTTTGGCACGACAGAGGGGGAGAATTTCATTGATGGCGAAGTGACCCCTGTATGCGTCCCCGACTGCAACAATAATCAAATTGAAGCGAAGCGCGACTTGGAGGACTTCACAAGGCTCTGGATACACATCGGCGCATTTTATCAGGAGTTGCAGAATGCGAATGGCAAATTGCAAGTGGGCCTGAAATGGAAGAATACGAGCGGTGCCTCGCCAGCCATCAAAGTTTACAGCTCGGCAGATCCGGACGGTGCGACCAGCTACTTGACGAATGACACAGCCGCAGGGGCCCAGATTGTCCCGGGCATCAACACGACAACAGGCTATGGGGTTTCGCTTGGGGAGGTCAAAGAATCTGGAGAACCGTTTATTTTCAAGAAGGAGTTTTGGGCCGGCTACAGCGAGTCGAATCCCAAGAAATGCTTGATTTTTGAAGGCTCCGGCGAAGGGAAGGGCCAACTTTGCCTCACGATCCTCGACGGGGACGGAAAGGAGTTCGGCGAAGGACCGGGGGTCTGGCTCGATTTGAAGGACATCAAGAAGATGTATCAAAGCTCCGACGGCGACATGTTCGCCGGAGCGCCGCCGGGCGAGGCCGAGCAAACCGTTGTATCTGTTCACGGCTGGAACATGTCGCAGGACGGATCGAGAAACTATGCCGAGACGATGTTCAAGCGTCTCTGGCATCGAGGGTTTAAAGGCAGATTTGCCTACTTCCGCTGGAACACGTATTGGATCACGGCGACCGACGTGATCGGAACGCTCACCACGCAATACTTCGCCAACTACAACAACAGTGAATACATCGCATGGACTCAGGGCGCGCCAGCGCTGAAATCCTTCGTCGAAAGCCTTCCCTACGAGAGCAAAAACATTGCCGGTCATAGCATGGGCAACATCGTGGTGGGTGAGGCAATGCGCTTGGGAATGCAGGTCAGCAACTACGCACTCATGCAGCCCGCAGTGCCCGCCGCCTGCTACGACGAGCGCGAAGTGCTCAAGCAAACCAGCACCTACCAACACTCGTTCCTTGGGGTAAACGTCACCATGTGGGATGAGGCAAGCCCCGATGATGATCCCGATGCCTCCACGCGTAACATGGCCTACCCAGGAATGCTCAAGGACATCGGCCAGAACGGCAACCTAGTCCTGTTCTACCTGCCCAACGACGCAGCCACATCGTATGCCTGGGAACTCAACAACGACCTGACGAAGCCATCCGGCACTCTCTCGGGCCAATTTCGCTACGACCGCAACGCGCAACCGGGGCAAAAGCTTTACAGGGATTTCGGAGGTGGGCTCCATGAGTACTCGTGGACGAGCCGCCGCGAAAGCGCGTCCTTTGCCTGCCGCACCTGGGGCAAAGCAGCCGGAGCGGATGGCCGCACGCAGGGGTCGATCTCGGAGGCTGGCAGGGTAGATTTAAGCGGTCCAACATTTGCTTTGCCTGGGGAAACTGAACCTGGCTTTGGCGACGAGCACAGCGGTCAGTTCACGGTTCGAATCCAGTCCCTCAAAACATTTTACGATACACTTATGGACGAGCTTCAATTACCGCGAAATCCATGAAGCGGCGAAGGGTCATCGTTGTCTTTGCCGTGGTGCTTTTGGCGGTTGGTTTGTTTTGGTTACTTCGCGTTCCGCCAAAGGAACCGGATGCTGGCTCTGCGTTCGCGCCTGCAGAAACATCCCGGACGGCACAGGCCCAATCCGCACCAATAGTTGAAGCAGAACGCTTCAAGGAGGCGTCTGCTCAAGTCGAAAGCATTTTTTCGTCACCCATTAAATTTTACGGGCGGGTCATTGACCAAAATGGCAATCTCGTGCCCTACGCCGAAATAGGCTACACGGCTGCCGACAAGTTCAATGCATCAGGCTCAAACTACACGGGGCGAGCTGACGCAGAAGGTACCTTTCAAATCACAGGAATCAAAGGGGCGGGGCTTGCGGTAACCGTTAGAAAAGAAGGGTATTATCTTATTCACAATCCTAGTGATCCTTCATTGCCGACTTCAACAGCTACTTTCGCCTACGGCATGGGGCCTGATTCCTACCGCCGCCCCGCTCCGCCCAAAGATACACCCGCGATCTTCGTGCTCCAGAAGATGGGGAAAACTGAACCGTTGACTTTTCTTAGTGGACGACAATTTGATGTGTCACCATCAGGACAGCCAGTCACCATTGATCTTGGAACAGGACGAACAAACGGCGGCGGATTGCAAGTCGAATCATGGTTGGGGGACACGTCCCAGCGTCCATTCGATTGGCGCTATCAACTGAGCATTTCCAATGGCGGACTTGTTGAACGCATTGGTCAGTTCGACTTTCAAGCTCCTGAGGACGGCTATCAGACAACGATGGAGATCAGCATGCCTGCGAAATTGGAGAAATGGTCTTCCCGAATGGAAAAGAACTACTTTGCCAGACTCGCCAATGGGAACTATGCCCGCTTTAAAATCCGCTTCTATCCCGGGCCGCAACGCAACTTTGTAGTGCTGGAAAGTTACGTCAACCCGAAGCCCGGCAGTCGCAACCTTGAGTTCGATCCACAACAGCAGGTCAAAACGCCATAACTCCGATGCGCCGTGCTGTCATGGTTCGTGCGGAAAACAGGGAAAAGGCGGTTCGGCGGGCTCAAGCGATCACTTTCCGGTAGTTCTCCCGGTTGTCGGCAACAAGGATGTCCACATCTTCGGTGGCGCGGACGACGCTGTTAAGGACCATTGCCCAACCGCCGACAACCAAATATTCGGCTTTCTGAGCATTCAGCAGACGGCAGACCTGAACCAGGGGGCCTGAAGTTTGCTCCATATCACCAGAGTCTCGGGTTCGTTTGCGCCAGTCTCCATGCGGCGTATTCGTGCCAGGTTTTTGCTTTGACGACGAATCCGCGCGGCTTGGGATGGGGTGCCAAGCGGTTCGCTTCATCAATGATCCGTTCCGCCCGGCGGACGGCTTCCGCCGGGGAGTCTGGAATATGGAGGCGTGAGCCCACAATTTTCATGAAGATCATCCTCGCTGAGCGCAGTCTGGTTGTCGAGAATTGCCTTCCTCATACCGGGCAGAGACCCTCTTTTTCAAAGGCCCAGGGCGGCGCGGACGCTTGCTGGGCTGATGGATGTTGCCCCTTCGGGGCTTTGCTGGCTCCATTCGGATCAGCGTGCAGATTCTTGCATTTTGATGGGAGGGAAAGAAGAGAAGCTTGAAATGTGAGACCTGAAATATCGGGAGAGTGAAAGTTGTCAGCGGTCAGGCCCTGGATTTTTCCGATAGGGGGTTTCCACATCTCGAAGCATGGGAAAATGTTTTGCGTTCAGTGTGGCCAACCTCAGCCCGTGCAGGTCGGCGGTTGCGGCGATCAGACAATCCGCGAGCCCGCATCCATGCGACGCGCGGTAATCACGGGAAAAGAGACCTCCGCGCTCTGCGATTCCGGAGGTGAGCGGCAGGGACGTCATCGCGGAAATCATTTTTTCCAGTTTCGTCTGTTCCTCTCCGTTGCGCACGCCTTGATACAACTCGGCGATATTCATGGCAGAAATGCAGGCTTCGGCGACATTCGCTTCGACAAACGAAACGGCTTCCGGGTGTCCCCGGAGATAGTCAATCAAGAGGTCGGTATCCAGAAGCTTGCCCATCAGAACCGGTCGAAGGAATCCCTCATGGCACGCGCATCAGGGAGATTGGGGTGGTCTGCCCACATGCCGCGTGCTGCCTGAAGTGCCTTGAGCCGCTTGGTGGAATCCCGACGATGAATAAATTCGTCAATGGCTTGCCGGATGATCTCACTTTTTCCATGCCCCAGAACTTGACTGAGCCGCGCAATGGAAGTGCTTTCCTCCTCAGTAATATATATTTGAGTTCGCACCATACATCATGCTGTATAGAAACCGGCATACATGTCAACGAAAATGCGCGACAGTCAAAGGGGAAAGAGAAACCCTGATTTGTGCGTAATCCCGGAGGTGACCGCCCCCTCAGCCAGGAACTGCTTTTTCTAGGTTGATATGCCAGACCCCTGGCAGGCAGGCACCTCAGAGGCAGAGCGCTGCCGGGTCGAAATTCGGCTGGATGTCGATATCGCTCGGGGAGCGGTGCCCGGCAGCCAGGTGGTGGGCGGCGGCGTAGGCGATCATGAGCGCGTTGTCGGTGCGGAGCCCGTCTGGAGCGAAGCGCAGGGCGATGCCGACCCTTTCGGCGGCATCTCCGGCCACCTCGCGCAGGCAGGCATTGCCGCTGACTCCGCCGCTCATTGAGACCATTCGCCTCCCCTCCGCCCGCGCCGCGCGGAGGGCTTTGGCGACGAGCACGTCAACGACGGCGCGCTGAAACGACGCGCAGATGTCGGGAAGGTCGCGCTCGGAAAAGCCTTTTTCCAAAAACATCCGCACCGATGTCTTGAGCCCGCTGAAGCTGAAGTGGTGGTCGCCGGAATCGAGCATGCCCCGAGGAAAATCGAATCGTGCGGAATTTCCTGCTCGGGAGAGCCGGTCGATTTCCGCGCCGCCCGGGTAGGCGAGCCCGAGGAGCTTGGCGACCTTGTCGAACGCCTCGCCTGCCGCATCGTCGCGGGTGCGCCCGAGCAGCCGGTAACGCCCGAACCCCTCGACATCGAAGAGCAGAGTGTGGCCGCCGCTTACCACAAGAGCCGTGTGAGCCGGGATGATTTCCTCCCCAAAAAACGGGGAGAGAAGGTGCCCCTCGATGTGGTTCACGGCGAGGAATGGCAGCCCCGCGCCGATGGCGAGGCCCTTTGCGGCTGATGCTCCCACCAGCAGTGCAGCGGCAAGCCCCGGGCCGGTCGTCGCGGCCACGGCATCGAGCTCGCCGATCGGGCATGCGGACAGCGCGCGACCGACAATAAACGGCAGCGACTCGAGGTGGTTCCTTGAGGCAACCTCCGGCACAACCCCGCCAAATTCCGAATGGATCTGCGCCTGGCTGAATATCTCATGCGAGAGGATGTCTCCGAACCCGCGCAGAACGGCCGCAGCCGTCTCGTCGCAGGAGGTTTCGATCGCGAGGACGGCTGGCTGCGAGAGCCATTGGCACCCTCCCGGCGGGCTCGGCGGCCCCTTCGCCTCAAATGCCGATCCCGCGCTCAACGCGAAAGGTCGCCCTGGGAGAGGGTTTTGAACCCCTCCCCGCGCAGCACATTGTTCGCGCAGTCATTGTCATCCAGGTGCATCGCGAGGACAGCGAGGCCCCTCGGACGGATGAGCAGCGGGTAGCTGAAAAAGACGTTCACCTCGGCCATGAGCAGCGCGGCCAGCACCTTGGCCAGGTCGCCGGGCCCCTCATTGAGCTCGACCAGCAGCATCTCGCAGTCGCTGTACGGAACGTCCCGCTCATGGAAAAGCTTCGCGACCCGCTCGGGGTCGCTCACGATCATGCGCCCGATCGCAGATTCCGAGGAGTCCACGATGCTGAGCGCGAGGACGATGATGTTCTGCTCGTTCAGCAGCTTGACCACCTCGAGAAGCGCACCCACTTTGTTCTGAAGAAAAACCGAAAACTGCCGGACCTGCGGGGAGCTCAACTTTTCTGCAGTGCTGGCTGACATCTGGTATTATTTATAGGAATAGACGAGGCAGAACTCGGTTTTTTCGCCCCCCACAAGCCCGAGCTTCACAAAATACTTCCCGCTGGCGGCGGGGACGAACCCGGCGGCGGCGGCGGCTCCATCCTGAAAAACCTCCACGTCGACCGGGCGCCCGCTGTCGTCGAACAGGGCTACGGAGAGCTTTGCCGCCGGCGTGAGCACGGCGGCCGAAAACCAGTACTCGTTCCCGGAAAACAGGTTCACAGCTAGGAACTGGGGCTTGCCGGGCTCCAATGTCCCCGCCCAGAAGCCGTCACGGATTTTGTATCCGTCGTTCGCGAACGCCCCGGCCAGCTCGAGCGCGCGGCTGCGCGGTGTGGCGGACGGCGGCGGAGCATCCTGCGCAGACAGCAGCCCGGCGGCGCAGAGAAAGAGGATGAGCTTTTTCATTTGCGCCCCCCCTCAGAAATCGCGTTGACGAGGGCCAGCATCGTTGCGGCGAGCTCCTTGGCTGCTTCCGGGCTGACCGGCGCGCGATCCTTCGTCTGTACGAGCGGAAGCACAGACCCTAGCTTTTGTCTCAGCTCTGCTATCAATGGCCCCTCCCGAAGCTTCTCCGGCAGGCCGCCAAGCCCGGAAATCAGATACTCGACGATCGCCGGCTGCCGGAGGACGCCCGCGCTGCCCGCGCTGTAGTTCTTGGAGATGAACTCTGCCGCGACCTGGGTGCCCCGGACCCAGGCGCCGACGGTCACCAGGATGACGAGGTCCTTGTCCTTCTGCTCGATCATGGAAAGCTTGACCTCGTTCTGCGTGGCCTCGAGCTCCTCGCGCAGCGTGCTCCAGTCGTTGTTCTCCGCAAAAGCGACAAGGCTTGTCCCCCGGCTGAGGAGCCCCTTGCTTTTCTCGTCATTCTCGCGGACCAAGCCGAGCTTCTTCGTCAGGTTAATGATCTCCTTGCCCGTATTTTTGACCCCCTGGCCGTCCTGGGCCTCGGCCGCAAGATACCCGTCGGCCACGAGGACGCCCAGCATCAGGGCCATCTGCTCGCGGCTCGAGGTGTTGACCGACGATTTCGGGGAAAACATCTGCGTCCAATTCGGATGCCCGTGCTCGTCCATCGCCGAGAAAAATTCTCCCGGGGTCGGAATCGTGATCGAATCGGATACGATGGCGGACTGCATTTGCTCCTTCGTCATCGCCTCTGCCCCCATGGCCAGGGCAGCCGAAAAAACCGCAAGCCCGGCCGCAAGAAAATCACATCGGATTGACATGAGAAAAATCTCTACACGATTTTTGAGCAATTGCCAGCGGCAATCGCGATGTCACCCGGCGGAGCTGCGGATTTTCCCCCGCATTTTTTTCGTTTCGCCGCGGCGGCGTTTCCCTTCGACCAGCCTGGCTTTGGTGCCGCGCGATCTCCGGGCTTTCCTGCGGCGCTCGCGGGCGGCTTCGGCGAGGGCGTCGAGCTTTTTCCGGCGGGCGGCCTCGGAGATTTTTTCTGCGAGCCGCTCGCGGGCGATCGCGCGGTTCCTGGCTTGGGAGCGGGAATCGGAGACCTCCACGCTGAGCCCGGAGGGCAGGTGCCTGAGGGTGACGGAGGTCGAGACCTTGTTCACATGCTGCCCGCCTGGCCCGCTGGAACGGGCAAAGATCTCGACCATTTCTTCCTTCCGGCTCCCTTCCATATAAAAAGGATTTTCACGCAGAGTTTGAAAATCCGCAAGCCTTGTGGTGAAGTCTTCGAAATGGAATTTCGCACGGTCCAGACCAGCGGCTGCACGCTCGACGAAATGTCGTCCGGCGGCCTGCGCGTGCTCATCTCCCGCAAGGGGGCCGAGATGGTGAGCCTCTCGCGAAACGAAACGGGATTTCTCTACCGCGATGGAGAGGCCGGTCGGCCTGCATCCGGCTGGGCGAACCATGCCACCGTGATGGGATATTTTGTTCACAGGCTATGGAACGAGCAGTCGGCCTATCGCGGGAAAACCCTCTGCGGGGGAACCCACGGGTTCTTGAGGCATTTCGATTTTGACGAGCCGGAAAGGCTCGCCGACGGGCTGGCCTACCATGTCCCCGCAGGCCGCGTCCCCGAGGGCGCGTATCCTCTGCGCGTCGGGCTCGTGCTGAGCTACCGCATCCTCAAAGGCTCGCTGCGCATCGATTTTTCTTTCTGGAACGAAGAGCCGGACATCGAGGCGCACGTCAGCTTCGGGCTCCACCCGGGATTTGCCGTCTCCCCAGAGGCAAAGGTCATCCTCCCCGCCGGAACATACGTCCGCCACTTCGCTCCGGGAAATTTTCTTGATGGCACGTCCGAAGTTTTTGAGTTTCCCGGCGGGGAGTTTCCGTATCCGAAGCGCGACCTGCCCGGGTCGTTTCTTCTGGGCATCGAGGGGGTCCCTGTCCGGCAGTTTCTTTTGGAGGACGCGGGCCGTTCGGTCGCCCTGGATTTTTCCGAGGCCCCGTATGCGACGTTCTGGAGCGATTCCGACCAGTTCCTCTGCATCGAGCCCTGCTGGGGGCTTCCAGACAGCAACCCTCCGGCCCCCTTCGAGAAGAAGGCGGGCATCCAAACAATCCCTCCGGGTGGGCAGATCCGCCGCGGATTCTCCATCACTCCTCACCTATGATCGCATCCGTCGTCTCCCTCATCATCCGCCTGGCCGTGCTGGCCGCCTTCGCCTTCCTGTTCGTGGTGCTCTTCGAGCACGGGCCGGAAAACTACCTTTCAAACGTCCAGAAGGACTTCGCTCAACTGGTGGATTCCTTCGCCTCCCCAACATCCCCCGCCGGGGCAAAAACTTCCGATAGCGGGACTTGATGAAGCGGCAGGCCGGCGCTAGCATCACGGATTCTTATGGCAGTTAAGACCGAGAAGGATCTCCCAGAACAGTTTCGCGCAACGTGGCTCAAAGCGATGAGCGCGATGCAGCTTCGCAATTTCGGCTACGCCGTCCAGCTCCTCCAGCCGCTGCTGAAAGCCCACCCGGACTTTCTGACGGGCCGCCAGCTCGCCCGCAAGGCGTCGATCGCCAAAAACGCCGGAAAGAAGAGCATGCTCGGCGGACTCTCGAGCGCGTCGTTCGGCACGATGAAGGTTCAGGGGCTGATCAAAAAAGATCCCGCCGCCGCCATGGATGCTGCGGAAAAAATCCTGGAGAACGACCCGCACAGTCCGCCGGTGAACCTCCTTCTGCGCGAGGCGGCGCTCGCCGCAAACCTTCCGGAGGTTGCGGCCTTCGCGCTTGAGACGATCATCGATGGTGCCCCGCGCGACACGAAGACGATGCACGAGCTCGCCCGGCACCACCTGGCGCACGGCGCCCCACATAAGGCGGTCGAAATTTACAGCAAGATTGCGGAAATCTCGCCGAACGACCTGTCGGCGATCAAGGGAGGCAAAGACGCAGCGGCAGCGGCCTCGATGCAAAAGGGCGGCTGGGAGCGGGAGGAGACGACCTACCGCGACCTGATCAAGGACAAGGATCAGGCGGTTTCCCTCGAGCAGCAATCCCGCGTCGTGCGCAGTGAGGAAATGATCGACCTCCTCCTCGCCGAGCTCCATGCGAAGGCCGAGCGCGAGCCGGGAGGCGTGGACACCGCCAGAAAAATCGCCGATCTCTACGAGCAGAAGGAGGACCTCGAAAGCGCGGCAAACTGGTATTCCTATGCTGCCGAGCTCAGCGGGAACTCTGACCAATCGCTCGCACGCAAGGCCACCGACCTCAACCTTCGGCAGTTCGACCTCGCCATCAGTGCGCGCGAGGAGTTCATCGCGGCCAACCCCGACAGCGAAGAGTCTGCCCAGTACCAGGCCGAGCTCGAAGGCATCAGATCCCGGCGCGCCGAACTTTTCCTTGAAGACGCGCGCAAGCGCATCGAGAAAAACCCGACCGACCTTCAGTTCCGTTTCGAGCTCGGAGAGATCCTTGTGAACCTAGAGCGCTACCAGGAGGCGATCCCGGAGCTGCAGAAGGCGAGGCAGAACCCGAGCGTGCGCACCCGGGCGATGTGCCTCCTCGGCCAGTGCTTCATGGCCCGAACCATGTATGACATGGCCGCCAAGACGTTCTCCGACACGGTCGCGGAGCTTTCGGCGATGGACAACGTCAAAAAAGACGTCGTTTACAACCTCGGGATCGTCTACGAAAAAATGGAGGAAAAGGAGAAGAGCCTGACCTGCATGAAACAGATTTACGAGGTGGACTACGGCTACCGCGATGTGGCGGCGCGCGTGGAAGGCTCCTACGCGGGCTAGCCCGAAAAATCTTCCTAGGGCTCCTGGCGCTCCTCGGCCCGATCCTCAAACCGGGTGTAATCCTCTAGAAACGTCAGCAGAACATCGCCCGTCGGGCCATTGCGCTGCTTGGCAATAATGAGGGTCGCCTTTCCCTCGGCCTCCTTGCGGGCCTCGTCGTCCTCCGCGTAATACTTGTCGCGCACCAGCAGGGCCACCACGTCGGCGTCCTGCTCGATGCTCCCGGATTCGCGCAAATCGCTCAGGCGCGGGCGCCCGGCGCTCGAGCCGGTCCGCTGCTCCGGATTCCGGTTCAGCTGCGCGAGCACGATCACGGGAATTTTCAGCTCTTTGGCCAGGGCTTTGACCCCGCTGGAAATCTCGGCGATTTCGATCTGCCGGTTGTCCTGGCCGCGGCGCGTATTGGATTTCAGGAGCTGGAGGTAATCGATCACGACCAGCTCGATGCCCTCCCGGTTGTGAAGCCGCCGGGCCTTCGCCCGCAGCTCGAGGATGCTGAGCCCGGGCGTGTCGTCCACGAACATCTTCGCCTTCGAGAGGATGGCCGCCGCCGAGCTGATGCTGCCGAGGTCCTGCTTGCCGATAAACCCATCGCGGAGGGCTTTGGAATTAACGCGGGCGCGGGAGCAAAGCAGGCGCTGCACGAGCTGGGGGGAGCTCATTTCCAGGCTGAACACAGCCACGGGCTTATCGCCATCCAGCGCCACATGCTCGGCGATGTTCATCGCCAGGGCGGTCTTCCCCATCGACGGGCGCGCCGCGATCACAAACATCTCTCCAGCGTGCAGCCCGCCGGTCATAGCGTCGAGAAAGTGGAATCCGGTGGAAAGCCCGGTGATCCCGCCCTTGTTTTTGACGAGCTGCTCGATGCTGGTGATGGCATCGTTCACCATATCCTT
The DNA here is from genome assembly GCA_037127695.1 of Verrucomicrobiia bacterium. Taxonomy (GTDB): domain Bacteria; phylum Verrucomicrobiota; class Verrucomicrobiia; order Chthoniobacterales; family Terrimicrobiaceae; genus QYQL01. The sequence continues at coordinate 11,345 of JBAXXX010000013.1, forward strand.
CATCGTCGGAATCGCCGAGCTGACGCGCTCCTCGCCAATTTCGAGAATCTTTTTTTCCACCTCATCCACGAGGATCTTCACGTCCCCCTGCTCGTCGTAGCAGCGCGCGGCATACTCGGTGCAGACGGTGATGACCTTCCGCAAGAGACATTTTTCCCGGAGGATTTCGCGGTAGTAGTCGGCGTTCGCCGCCGTCGGAACAAACGTCAGGAGATCGGTGACCACCGACGCCCCGCCCACCTCGTCCAGAAGCTTCCGGTCGTCCAGAAGCTGCGTGACCGAGATGAGGTCGATCGGGCGCCCGGAATTCCGCATCTCGACCAGAATTTCAAAAATCTTCTGGTGGGCCGGGAGGTGGAAGTGGCCGGCGTCGATGAGGGTGATCGTGTCATCGAGGACGGTGCCTGAGAGGAGGATGGACCCTAGGACACCCTTCTCGGCATCGAGGCTCTGCGGAAGCGTGCGGTGGATATCCGGCAAATAACTTGCCGGCTTTTGGGAATAACTGCCCTTTCGGTTCCTGCCTTTTGCGGAGCTGATCCCGTTGGCTGCAGCGGGATTCTCCTCTGCCCGGGCGGGAGAATCGGAGGGCATTCGGGTCAGGCCTTCGAGGATACGCGGCGGCGCGGCTTCCTATCGTCGTCGCCCTCGTCCGGTGCCGGAGCCTTCTCGACGACAGCGGGAGCTACGACCTTGAGGTGCAATACGGCCGTCACATCCGGGTGGAGTTTGACGCTCACATCGTGGTCGCCGGTTTCCTTGATCGCCTTGTCGAGGACCACCGCGTGCTTGGGGAGATCCTCCAGCTTGAGCTCGGAAATAATCCGGTCGTGAATGTCCTTTGCCGTGACCGATCCGAACGCCTTGCCGGTTTCCCCGGTCTCGAGCAAGAAGGTGAGCTTGAGCTTGTTCATCTTGCTGGCGAGCTCCTCGGCCGCCGTGACCTCCCGGCCTTCGCGCTCCGCGCGCTTTGCCTTGAGGTGGTTGATCTGCCGCAGCGACCCTTTCGTTACCTCGAGCGCCTTGCCCTGTGGGAGGAGAAAATTGCGGGCGTGCCCACGACGGACTTTGACGATATCGGCTTCCGCGCCCAGCGACGGGATATTGACGGTGAGAATAACTTGGGTATGTGCCATGGGTAAGTTTCTAATTTTGCGGGGAGTGAAAACCTAGCAACCCCTCCGGGGGTGTCAATCTCAGGAATTAAGAAAATTTCGGCGGCTGGGCCGCGATGGCGGGTCAGGGCGCGGATCGGGGGTGCTGGCCCGGAGAAGCCATGGAGGCGCGCTCCATGCCGGCCGCCGGAGCCTGGGCGGATTGACGCTCTGCCCCCGCCCGCATCGGGCCATCCAAAATCTCCCCGCGAAGTTTTCCAGGGAAGTTTTCTCGTTGCTTAATCCGGGGCTAGAGGCTAATCGAAGAATGAGATGTTCACTGTTGCTGCCAGCCCAAAATATTTTCCCTCACGCTCCGCCTCTGCGGTTTTCGCATGGGGCATCGCCATGGTTTTTTGCCAGCTTGTCGTCGCGCAGCAGGCTGCGCCCCCGGCGCAGAAAAAGCAGAAGCCCGCTTCGGAGCTGATCAGGAAGCAGGATCAGCCGAAAGTCATCCCCCGGGTTCTCGATCAGGCGACCCCATCGAACATCAGCGTCTACATTTCCCTTTCCAAGCAGCGCGCCTACCTCAAGGTCGGAGAGGAGGTCGGAATTGACACGCCGATTTCCAGCGGCAAGCGGGCGGGGATGACTCCGAAGGGGAATTTCCTGATCGTGCAAAAAGACCCTGACCACCGGTCGAGCCTTTATGGGGCATTCGTCAACAAGCAGGGGCTGATCGTGCGCGAGGGGGTGAGCACCAAGATCGATTCCGCGCCGAGCGGAACCACCTTCCGCGGGGCCCCGATGCTTTGGTTCATGCGGTTCGGGGAAAGCCTGAGCAGCCAGCGCGCTGAAGGGATGCACATCGGCAACCTGCCCGGCTACCCGGCCTCGCACGGATGCGTTCGCCTCCCGAAAGAAATCGCCCCGCTCATCTACGCAAAAGTCTCTGTCGGAACTCCCGTGACGATCGGCGACTAATCTGTTGGCGGGGCGATTTCCGGCGGGATCGCCAGGAGGTCATTCTGGCCCCAAGGTTCTGAGCGGGCCGCGGATTCCTCCCGGATTTTTTTGATGTAGCCCGCAGGGATCGGCGGGGCGTCGTTCCCCCATTGCGAACGGATGTAGGTGAGGACGGCGGAGATTTTTTCATCCCCGAGATGCGCCCATGCCGGCATGGTGTTGTTGAATGTCGCTCCCCGGACCTGAACCGGACCCTGGAGGCCTTTGAGGAGGATTTTCACGAGGTGGTTATCTCCGTGCCCGTCGCGGGCGAGCACCCATTCGCTGCCGGCAAGCGGAGGGAATTGCCCGGCGACTCCGAGCCCGGTCGACTGGTGGCAGACCACGCAATTCTGCGCGAATACCCGCTTGCCGAGCACCTTCGGCTCGACCGGTCCGGCGGCGGGCACCGCCCCGCCGCCAGCCCAGGCAGTCTGAGCGGGATTGAAGACATCCGCGCGGAAACCTCCGCTGAAATACGCGAGGTAAAGCCCGGACCAAAACATGATTCCGAAGAAGACGGCCATCAGCCAAAGCGGTGCGGGCGCGCGGCCGTCACGCGGCTCGGGCAGCTCGCGGAGGATCGATGCGTGGATCTTGCCGGCGGCGCTTCTGCTTTCCTTTGGCCCTTCGTCTGGTGGCTTCACGGAATTATTTCACGGGCGGCTCCGGGGACTCCGGGAGCGGGTAGTTTCGTTTCAGCGAGACGAGGTAGGCGACAAGGGCTTTCGCCTCGTCGGAAGGAACAACTTCGCTGCCCGGTGGCGGCGCATGCGGCCCGCCGAGGCCCTTCACGGCATCGCCCGACGGCTGGCCCTGGACCTCCTGCATCTTGTAGAGGAACCGGAACGAGGGCATGACCGACCAGCCGGTGACCGAGCGCGGCTCGTAGAGGTGCCGGTGGTGCCAGCCGGCATCCGGCTGGCGGGCGCCGATGTTGGCGAGGTCGGGGCCGGTGCGCATGGTGCCGAGGAAGACTGGCTGGGCGCGAAGGTAATCGCGGGCGACCGTCTGCCGGGGGCCGAGGCCTTTTTCGATATCCGTCGAGAGCGGGGCGAGGCGGACCTGCTGGCTGTGGCAGTAGAGGCACCCGTTTGCGGCATAGACCCTCTGGCCGGCGACCGCGAGGCCCGAGCTGCCGGGCGGGAAATACCCTCCGGTCTCTTCGTCCGGCAGCGGCTGCAGGTGGCCGAGCGTCAGGTAGGGGTAGGCGACGAGGCCCAGCCAGGAGAATGCGAACGTGAGGAAGACCCCCAGAAAGATCAGCGGCAGCTTGTTCATGCTAAGGCCTCCGGTTTTGCAGGCGCGCAGAAGAGCGCGGGGCCCTCGCTGCGGCATCCCGGCCCGAAAAGCATCCGGGCGAAGAGGGACGCGAAGACGAGGTGCCCGGCGAGCAGCAGGAAGCCGGAGATCCCGCGCAGCCAGCGGAACGGCGTCGTGCATTCGAGGGAGCTCCTGAACGAGGCCGAGGGGTCATGCTGGGCGAGCCCCTGGAGCACTCCGCCGAGGCTCAGCGCGCCGAACATCAGGAGGACCCCGATCGCCACAAGCCAGAAGTGCCAGCGGATCGCCGCTGCCGACGCCCATTCCCTGCCGGTCAGGCGGGGGACGATATAGTAGATGGCTCCGAACATCATCATCGTAAAAAACGCGTAGAGCCCGAGGTGGGCGTGGCCGATCGTGTAGTCGGTGAAGTGGGTGAGCGTGTTCAGCGACGGGATCGCCATCGACGTCCCCTGCAGGCTCGCCAGAGTGTAGGACATCGCCCCGAACACCGTGAAGCGCAGGGTCGGGCTCCATTTCAGCGCGTCAAAATGCCCGCGCATCGTCATGTGGTGGTTGATCGCGACCGTGACGACCGGGATGAACATCATGACCGAGGCGACGACGCTTGCGCTGACCATCCAGGCAGGGAACGGCCCGCCGATCAGGTGGTGCATGCCATTCCAGCTGTAGAAGAGGGCGAGCGACCAGAACCCGAGGATGCTCAGCGCGTAGCTGTGAATTGGGCGGCCGATGACTTTCGGGATCATGTAATACGCGCTGGCGAGCCCGATCGGGGTGAACCAGAGCCCGAGGACGTTGTGGGCGAACCACCAGTTCACCGCCCCCTGGGCGGAGCCCTGGATCGGCTGCCAGATGAGCAGGATGTTGGCGGTTGCGTAGAGCCACGGGAACCAGAGGAACGCGGCGAAGAGATACCACTGCGAGACATACACGTGCCCGGGCTTCCGGTAGCGGAACATGATGACTGCCCAGACCCCGATGAAAGCATAGGCGATAAAGAGGATTGGGGTGGAGTAGCCAGGAAGCTCAAGCCACTCGATCGAACGGCTGTCGCCGGCCAGGATGCCTGCCACCCCGACGAGAACCCCGAGGTTCCAGAAGATCGCGGCGCTGAGGAGCAGCTTCGAGTGGACGAGCGGGATCCGGCAGAGGCGCGCCATGAGCCACAGCCCGACGCCAATGCCCGCAGCCGAGGCCCAGCCGTAGATCACCGAGTTCAGGTGTGCGGGGCGCAGGCGGCCGAATGTTGTCCAGGCCGCCTGGTCGAGCATCGCCGGGTGGGTCATCTTCCAAGCCACGAGCAGCCCGAGCAGGGAGCCGACGAGCAGCCAGAAAACTGCGGAGCCGAAAAACAGGAGGACCGGAATGCGGGTTGAAGCATCAATCTCGGCACGCTCGTGCGAAGCCAGCGCATCCGGCTGGTTGGCGGGGTGGAATGACGAGATCAGGCTTTTCGGGTTCATTTGCGGGGTGGAAATTTGTCGGTGGAGGTGCCGACCGGCTCGTCGTCGTCAAAAATCGAGCGGGCGGCATCTTCGAGGTTGTTAAGCTGTCCGTCTTGGGCCGACCAGTAGAATGCGGCCAGCGCGCTGCCGCTGAGGAAGACCAGGCCGCCGAGGAGGAGAAGGATTCCAGCTGTCATGGTGCGGGGCGGGCTGGCTGTGCGGGCACCGGTGTTGCGGCGGCGGCGGGCTGCGCGATCGGGTAGGCGGCATGCGGACGGGAGGAATTGAGCTCGGGAAGAACGCGCTCGATCGCCTGCTCGATCGGGATCTGAACGCTGCCGTTCGCGCGGTTCACCCATGCGTATCTGCTGAGCCTTGCTGCGCTGTCTGCGCGCACCTCGGCGAGGGCCTTGCTGCGAAGCTCCGCGCGAGCCGCCTCCTCGGGGTCGGCCTCCCCGCCAGCCCACCCGGTCAGCCAGGCGTTAGCTCCCAAGAAAAGAAACAGGAGCGCCAGGGCGAGCACGAAAAACATCCGGCGGGCGGGCGGCTTGCTGGGGGCTGGCTCGGGCGGAGGCATCAGTTTTTCAGGGCGAGGGATTTTTCCAGGCGCGGGTCGCGGAGCGGCCAGAGCGGGACGTCGCCGAGGAGCTTCAGAAACGCGGCGGCGAGAGTGCAGCCGATGGCGGCGAGGCAGGCAAAGTCCATCCAGCTCAAGGCCACCCCGGCCTGGTGCAGCGCGGGCAGGACGACCAGGTAGATATCGAGCAGGTGCATCGCAAGAATCCAGACGGCGACCCCGCAGAGGAACGAGGGGTTCCGTTTTCCGGATCTCGGAAGGAGGAGGAGGAACGGGACAAGGAAGTGCCCGGCCACGAGCGCCGTGCTGAGGATCTGCCAGCTCTCGGTGTTCCTCCGCAGGAAGTAGATCGTCTCCTCCGGGATGTTCGCATACCAGATCAGCATATACTGGCTGAAGCCGATGTAGGCCCAGAAGATGGTGAACGCGAACATGAGCTTCCCGATCACGTGGTAGTGTTCGGGCGTGATCACGCCCTGAAAATACCCGGCCCCGCGAAGCGCCGTGACGATCAGGACCAGCACGCACAGCGCGCCGAGCGCAGACCCCGCAAAAACATAGACCCCCCACATCGTCGAAAACCACCGGTAGTCGAGGCCCATGAGCCAATCGATCGCCGAAAACGTCAGGCAGACCGCGAACAGCGGGAGGCTCGCGAAGGCGATCCTCCGGTTGAAAACCGTGTAGCGGGGCGCGCCATCGCTGTCCTGCAGGATCGAGTTTGCCCGGAGCCACGTGGCCGCGAGGACGAAGAAGGCGAAGTAAAATGCGGCGCGCATCCAGAAAAACCAGGGGGTCAGATACGGCCACTTCTCATCGAGAAGGGTGTCCGTCCCCGGCGGGATCTGCATCCAGCTCCAGAGCTTCGGGGCAACAAAAACGAGCGGGAGAAAGAGGACGGCAAGCACGACGAGCAGCGCGGCAAGGTTTTCCAACTGCCGGCGGAAGACGACGCTCCACTCGGCATCCACCGCATGGTGGACGAGGATCCAGAAGAGCCCGCCCATGCAGAGGGTAAAAAAGAACGCGAACGCGAAAAGGTAGGAGAACGCGAACTGCCGGGCGTCGCACGCGGCCCCGGCGAAGATCGCGGCATAGGCGGCGAGCGCGGAGGCGACAAGGCCGAGAAACCTTCCGCCGACATGCTTGTAGTCGAATGTGGTCTGCGGATCTCTCATGGCTTTTGCGCCTCCAGTGCCGCGCGCTCGGCGGGCGGCACATCGTTGATCGTGGCCCCGCCCTGGGATTTCTGGAGGGCGCGAAGGCAGGCGATGATCTTCCACCGATCCTCGACCTGGATGCGGTCGCCGTAGCCCATCATCGTATTTTTCCCGTAGGTCAGCGTGTTGAAAATTTCGCCGTCTGCCATGTCGCGGATCCGCTGCTGGTGGAGGTTGGCGATCGCGACGAGGCCAAATTTTGATGCGATCCCGGTGCCCGCTGCGGTGGTGCCGTGGCAGGGCGAGCAGTTGATCGCAAATCGCTCCTGCCCGCGCGCGATCCCCGCACGGGTGATCTCAAACGGCATCCCGGTCCACCACCAGTCGCCGGTCTTTCCCGTATCAAAATAGGCCGGCGAAGAGGAAAAGTAGATCTGCCTGTATGGGCCGGTCGCCTCGCCGACCAGCCCGTCCGCCGGCTTGTGCAGCGGGATCGCATAGCCCATCGGCACGGCGCCGGCGACCGGGGAGCGGGCCGCGCGCCCGTCCGCAAAAAACGAGCTCGCGACTTGGGCCTTGACCTTTGCCTGCCGGACCATGTCAGGAAAAATCTCCACCGGCGGGCTTGCCGACTTCTGCCCGCGGAACCCGGCGATCGAGACGACGAGGACGACGAGCAGGCCGAAGAGGGAGAAGAAGTATTTCAGCACGGCTCAGTCTCCATGGATCGCGGTGATGTTCGTGCCGCCGAGGGACGCAAGAAATTCCTCGACCGGGCGGGCGGAAAACTTTTCGTCGTCGGATTCGATGACGGCGTAGAATTTGTCCTCGGTGACTTTTTTGAACCGGTCCCAGTTGAAGAGCGGGTGGTTGAGCCTCGGGAGGCCGTTCATGAGGAGCATCCCGATGACCGCCGTGAATGCGGAAACCAGGATCGTGAGCTCGAACATGATGGGGAAGAACGCCGGCACGGTGAAGAAGTTCGCCGGCTTGCCTCCGACGATCATCGGGTAGAGGAACGATGTCGGGCCGAACTCGAGGGCCACAGCGACCAGGAACCCGACGAGGCCGCCGAGAAACACGACCTTCCCGAGCACCGAGCGCCCGAGCCCCATCGCCTCGTCCATCCCGTGGATCGGGAACGGCGAGAAGACGTCCCATCGCCGGAACCCGGCATCCCGGATTTTCCCGGCGGCGAGAAAGAGGTCGCGCGCGCTCTGAAACTCGGCCGCAATCCCATAGACGGGGGCCTCGGGATTTCCTGCGACATTCCTTTTCATCGCCCCTCCTGGTAGTGGGGGTCCGCCTCGGGCAGAACCGCCTTGACCTCGAACATGCAGATCATCGGCAGGAACCGGATGAAGATCAGGAACAATGTTGCGAATAGCCCGAACGTCCCGACAAACGTGCAGATGTCGACCCGCGTCGGGTGGAACATCCCCCACGCCGAGGGCGTAAAATCGCGCGTGAGCGTCGTCGCAATGATCACGAACCGCTCTAGCCACATCCCGACGTTCGGAAATTGCACCAGAATCCATACCCAGACGAGGTGGGTCCGGAAAAATTTGAACCAGAACATCTGGGGGGCGACGACATTGCAGAGGATCATCGCCCAATACGCCCACCAGTACGGCCCGAACGCGCGGTACCAGAACGCGGCGCGCTCGTAGTGGTCGGCGCCATACCATGCGGTGAAGATCTCCATCAGGTAGGCGTAGCCGACGATCGATCCGGTGAGCAGGATGATCTTGCACATCTTGTCCACGTGCCCGATCGAGACCAGGTCGTGCAGCGGCTTGTAGATCGCGCACGCCGGAATCAGGATCGTGAGGACCATCGCAAACCCGCCGAAGATCGCGCCCGCGACGAAGTAGGGCGGAAAAATCGTGGTGTGCCAGCCCGGGATGATCGACGTTGCGAAGTCGAACGACACGACCGAATGCACCGAGAGCACGAGCGGGGTCGAGAGCCCGGCGAGGATCAGATACGCCATCTCATAGTGCCGCCACTGGCGGTTGCTTCCACGCCAGCCGAGCGCCAGGACCCCGTATGCCAGCTTCCGGATCCTCGACGTGCACCGGTCGCGGATCGTCGCAAGGTCCGGGATCAGCCCAGTATACCAAAACAGGATCGAGACGGTGAAATACGTCGAGACCGCAAACACATCCCACAGCAGCGGGCTCCGGAAGTTTTGCCAGATCCCGTTCGCATTCGGCACCGGAGCCAGGAACCAGACCATCCAGACCCGGCCGATATGGAACGCCGGGTAAATCCCCGCGCAGACAACGGCAAACAACGTCATCGCCTCGGCGGCCCGGTTGATCGAAGTCCGCCACTTCTGCCGCGTCAGGAAAAGGATCGCCGAGATGAGGGTTCCCGCATGCCCGATTCCGATCCAGAACACGAAGTTTGTGATATCCCACGCCCAGCCGACCGGGCGGTTGTTCCCCCAGACTCCGACGCCGGTCGAAACCAGGTAGGCGAGCATCGCGACGCACATCAGGGTCATCGGGACGGTGACCGCCATTGCCGCCCACCACCAGCCCGGAGTCTTGTCCTCGACGATCGAGCTGATGTAGCTGCTGATCCAGCCCATCGTGCGCCGGTTCAGCACAAGCGGCGGACGGGCGACCGCAAGCTCCTCGGCGGCGGAATTTCTCTCGATCGTGGCGGCGGCGTCGCTCATTTGTTGTGCTCAGAAGCCTCCGGGGGGGTGGGATCCGGGCGCCCGCTGGCAGCATCGGCCGGATGGTGTGCATGGGCTCCAAGGGCTACCGGGGGTGCGCCGTTCGCCTGCCCGACCCTGTCGGCTCCCGGCATTTTCGGGTTCGGGTTTTTGATGCGCGCCAGGTAGGTGACGCGCGGCGAGGCGTTCACGGATTTGAACATCGTATATCCGCGGCTGCTTGAGCGGAGCCGGGCGACCCGGCTCGTCGGGCTCGAGATATCGCCGAAGACGAGCGAGTCGTTCGGGCAGGCCTGCTGGCAGGCGACCTTGAACGCGCTCACCGGAGTCGCGCTCTTCGGGGTGGGTCCAGCCTCGACGAGGCGACCGATCTTCGCCTCCTCGATCCGCTGGATGCAAAACGTGCATTTTTCCATGACCCCGCGCATGCGGACCGTCACGTTCGGGTTTTTTGCCATCTTGAGGCTGTCGGCCATGCCCTTTTCGGCAAGCGGCCCCCAGTAGAGCCGATCGAGCGGCCGCTCGTTGTAATCGAAAAAATTGAATCTCCGGACCTTCCACGGGCAGTTGTTCGCGCAATACCGGGTGCCGATGCAGCGGTTGTAGGCCATGAGGTTGAGCCCGTCCTCGCTATGGACCGTGGCGTTGACCGGGCAGACGGTTTCGCACGGCGCGCTCTCGCAGTGCTGGCACATGATCGTCTGCGCAAGCATCTCGGGGTCGTCCGGCCCGCCGGAAAAATACCGGTCGATCCGGATCCATGCCATGTCGCGGTTTCTCCGGATTTGGTCCTTGCCGACGACCGGCACGTTATTTTCGGCCTGGCAGGCAACGGCGCAGGCGTTGCAGCCGGTGCAGGTATTGAGGTCGACAGTCATCCCCCACTGCTCGCTCGAGGTGAGCGGGGGGTGGGTGAAGATCGAGAGGTTTTCCGGGATGTGGCTGTCCATGCCCATCTTCTGTGCGAACGCGGGATCCTCGCGGTATCTCCCGAGCGTGCCTTCCCGGGCGAGGTCGCGGCCTTCCATCGAGCCATGCTCCTGGGTCTGGGCCAGCGGGTATTTGCGGCCGGTGACCCGGAGCGCCACTCCCGCCGTGAACCGGAGGCTCGAGGACGAGCGCAGCGGATACGCGTCAAAGCCGACGTTGTCAATCAGCGCCGAGACCCCCTTGCGACCGTAGCCGAGCGCGAGGGAAAGCGAGTCGTCCGCATGGCCTGGAGCCACAAGCGCGGCGGCTTCGATCGTTCGTTTCCCATCGCTGATCTCGACGATGTCGGCCACGAGGTCGTAGTCAATCACATTGCCCAGCCTCTCGGCAACCGCCTCGATGGCTCCAAAATGATTGGCTTTGATCCCAAGCTTTTTGGCGGTCGCCGGGCTGACGAGGACCGCATTGTCCCAGGCCAGCTTGGTGACGAAGTCCGGAGTTTCGAGCAGCCACGAGTTGTTGGCATAGCGCCCGTCGTCCACGCTCGAGCTCTGGGTGAAGACGAGCTCCAGCCCGCCGGCGATCGGGGCGGCCTTGGCCGCGAGCGCGGCGGCGCCGGCGAGGGAAAACTCGAGCGGGACCTGCGGGAAGGCGGTTCCCGGAAGAAACCCGATACGGAGGAAGCCGTTCCAGAGGATGTCCATGCCTCCGGCTTCGGCGACGAGCTTCTCCGGGGCCAGATTCTCGAACGTCGTTCGGACGAGCTCGGGCCCGTCCACCGGCCCGCCGCCTAGCAGCTTGGAAAGGATCTCCAGCTCGGAGATCCCTCCCCACAGCGGGAGGATCATCGGTTGGATTGCGGTGAGCGTGCCATCGGAGCTGCGCGCATCGCCCCAGGCCTCGAGGAAATGGGCGGCAGGCAGGTGCCATCGGGCATGCCGGGACGTCTCGTCCTCGAAGAGCCCGAGCCGGACGACGTCCGGGACTTTGGCAAGAAGCGAGGGAAAATCCAGGTCTGCCGGCGCGTTGTAAGCCGGGTTTCCTCCGAAGATGAAGAGCGTTTTGACTGCACCGGCGACGATTGCGCCTGCTAGGTCGGCGATGCCGGCCGCTGGCGGAGCATCGTCCGCGAGGCCGACGAGCGTGGCTCCGAGATTGCCGAGGGCGCTGTTGATCGCATGCACGATAGCCTGGACTGGCGCGGGCGTCTGCGGGCCGGCGAGGACGAGCGAGCGCCCGGAGTTCGCGACGAGGTCGCCCGCGCAGCCCGCGACCCACGCCTCGTCGAAAGCCCCCTCGGAATGAGGGAACGACCCGAGGAGCGATGCAAGGTCCCCGTCGCCGGTTCCCGATGCGATCGCCGCGCCGAGCTGGCGGACGAACCGGCCGATCTCCGACGCCTTGCAGCGGAGCCGGTGGTCGGCGAGCCCGCCGGTCAGAGTATACCGGTTCTCCACCGCGTAGAGCCGGCTCATCGGCGCGCCCATCTGATCCGGGTTCCTCCGCGCAAAAAAGCCTGCCGGATAGCCGGACTCGGACGGGTTCAAAAAATCGCTGTCGAGCGCGAGGATCACATCCGCCCGCTCGAACCTCGGGAGCAGCCGGACGCCGCCGCCAAATGCCGCCGCCGCCCCGGACGCCGCCTCCCTGTCGCCGAGCGGCTCGAACTCCGCCCAGATCATTCCAGGAAAATCCTGTGCCAGCAGGGCGCGCAGGCGGTCGCGCGTCGGGGAATTTTTTTTCTCCACGAGGAATGCGGCCCCTTTGCCGCCGCTCTGGCTGACCGACTGGAGGAACTCATCGAATGCGTCGCCGGCAGTCGCCCGGCCATTTTCTGTGATCTCCTTTGATCGGTGCGGGTCGTAGAGGTCGAGGATTGCTGCCTGCGCGAACGCATCGGTGCCGCCGTTGCTGGACGGGTGGAGCGGGTTCCCCTCGAGCTTCGTCGGACGTCCGTCGGCGGTCGTAGCGATGAGCGGCATCGCCCCGGTGCGGGCAGGCATCGAGGTTGCATAATAGACAAATTTTCCCGGGATCGACCACTCGACACCCTTCGTGAACGGCACGATGTGGGCCTCCGGACGCCGGCAGCCAGCCAGCCCGGCGAGCGCCATCGAGGCCCCCATCAACTTCAGGAAATCCCGCTTCGAAAGCTCGCCGGAATCGCCCTCATTCGCAGCGCGGCAATTTTTCATCGGTGGCATCCTCCGCAGGTGGACGGCGGGTTCACCCCCCACGCTTTTTGGAGCTTTCTGCCGGCTTCCCGCTGGCTCACGCCCGCCGGCGCCATCCAGCTCATGTTGAAAACCTCTCCGGGCGGACGCAGGAATTTTTCCGGGGCGCGGTGGCAATCCAGGCACCATGACATGCTCTGCGGCTTATCCTGCCAGACCGCCTGCATCTCGTTGACCGGCCCGTGGCAGCTGAAGCAGCTCACCCCGCGGCCGACATGCGCCGCGTGGTTAAAATACACGTAATCTGGAAGCTTGTGGATCCGGACCCAGCTCACCGGCCTCCCGGTCCTCCAGCTCTCGCGCACTGCCTCGAGCTTCGGGCTCTCCGCGCGGATCTGCGCGTGGCACGCCATGCACGATTGGGTGGTCGGGATGTTCGCGTGCGCAGCAACCTCAACAAAGCTGTGGCAATACCGGCAGTCGATCCCGAGCTGCCCGACGTGGATCGCATGCGAAAATGGAGCGGGCTGGATCGGCATGTAGCCGACCCGCGTGAATTTCGGAGTGAAATAATACCACACCCCGCCAGCAGCGACCGCCCCGGCAACGCCAAAGCAAACAAACGCTTTCAGTGGGACCCAATTCGTCCACCTCGGAAAAAAGTTTGCCATGGCTCACGCCTCGCGAATCCCCTCACGCACAGGAGAAAAAAATTTGGGAGTTGTGGCGCGGAGCATTGGCGGATAGATCGTCAGGGACGCATGGGGAGGGTGCAAAATCAGCCTCTCGCCTGTCAACAGATTCGATAGAATTCTTTTTTTCCCATGAGCCTCCGCATTGGCATTTTTATCCTCTGGGCCCACACGGCTCCGCTGGCGGTTGCGGGCGGCCCGCAGCCGGAGCTCCCTGCGACGACTCTGCGCATCGGAAAGGCCAGCGTCCGGGCCGAGGTCGCCGACGACGATGGCGAGCGGGCGGCCGGGCTCATGTTTCGCGAGTCCCTCGCGCCGGATTCCGGGATGCTCTTTGTGCTGCCCGGCACCGGCCCGGCATCGTTCTGGATGAAAAACACGTTCGTCCCGCTCTCGATTGCGTTCATCGGGCCCGACGGCGCGATCATGGAGATTCACGACCTGCAGCCGAAAAGCGAAGCCATCGTCCGCAGCACGTTTCCCCGCATCGCCTACGCCCTCGAGATGCCGCAGGGCTGGTTCTCAAAAAACAACATCTGGCCAGGCGAGGAGATCTTCGGGCTCCCCCCGCTCCCGAAGAGCTTGCCGGCCACTTTCCGATAAGGAGCTGCTCAATAAATTTCCGAACAGCTCGGGCTGGAAGTTTCCGGCGCGGGAAGGTATCGCTTGCCGCATGGCTGCACAGTTTATCATCTTGGCGATCGCTTCGGCTGTTGCGCTGGCGGCGCTCCGGCGGGCGCTGCCGGCGGCGCTTTCGAACCCGTGCGGGTTTCCTTCCGCGCGATGGAGCTGGCCCGAGGGGCTGCTGTCGGTCGGGCTGGTCGCATTGTTTCTGACGATGGCGGCGGGCTCGTCCGGGCGAGAGGTCCGCAAGCTGGATCTCGAAGATGTGGTCCGGGGAGGAGCCGTTTATGCGGGGCTCGTCTTCTTCGTGCTCGGGTTTCTGGTGTTCCGGGGATTCGATATCGTGAGGACGTTCGGGCTGCGCACAGGCGGGTGGAGCCCGGGGATCGTCCTCGGCTGGCTCCTGATCATCCTGCCGCCGATCTTTCTCGGGCAGGCGCTGATTTATGCCTGGGCCGGCCCGGAGCAAAGCCTGCAGCCAATCGTTGAGTTTCTTTTGCAAAGCCCTGGGTGGCGGGAGCGGACGACCGTCATCGCCGTCGCCGTCGTCGCCGCCCCGCTGACCGAGGAGCTCATTTTTCGAGGCTGCCTCTACGGCGTGGCGCGAGCCTCGCTGGGAAGGACGGCAGCCATTGTTGCGTCATCCGTCCTTTTTGCTGCGATCCACTGGCACGCGCCGGCCTTGCCCGGCCTGACGATCGTCGGCCTGGGACTCGCCCTTGTCTATGAGCGCTGCGGCTCGCTTTGGGCACCGATCTCCATGCACGCAGCCTTCAATGCCCTCAATATCGCAACCGCCATCCTGTGGCCGGATTTTGCCAAATGACCGACGAGGACTCGCTGCTCGCAAGAATCCTGCGCGGGCTGGAGGCGCGAGAGGATCTGGTCGTCGGTCCTGGTGACGATTGCGCGGTCGTGCGCTCCGGGCGCCGGCTCCTCCTCCTGAAAACCGACTGCGTGGCCGAGAACGTGCATTTCCTTCGCTCCCACGACCCCGCGCGGGTCGGCTGGAAGGCGCTCTGCCGGCCGCTCAGCGACATCGCCGCCATGGGCGGGGTCCCGGAGTTTGCACTCATCACGATCTTCTCCCCGCCAGGGATCGATCCCGGATACTGGGAAAAATTTTATCGTGGGATCCGGCGTGCGGCCGGGAGGTTCCGGGTGGCGGTGGCAGGAGGCGAGATCTCCCGGCAGCCTGCAGGAATTGCGGTTTCGGTGGCAGTCACCGGAGCGATGGGCGGGGTGCGGCCGGTGCTGCGGAGCGGCGGCCGCCCTGGCGACGGGCTTTTCGTCACGGGGAAGCTGGGCGGCTCGATCGCCGGGCACCATCTGGATTTTATCCCGCGGCTGGCCGAGGGGCGCTGGCTCGCAAGCCATGTCCGCCCGCACGCGATGATGGATCTGAGCGACGGGCTGGGGAGCGATCTGCCGCGCCTGGCCAGGGCCTCGGGATGCGGGTTCCATGTTGACATCGCCCGCCTGCCCGCGCGAAGAGGCGCACGCTCCGCGCTCTCCGACGGGGAGGATTACGAGCTGCTCGTGGCCGTCCCGGAAAGCCGGGCCCGGCGCCTGCTCAAGGAATGGCCGTTCCCTCGCACTCCGCTCACCCGGATCGGGGAGCTCAATGCCTCCGGCCAATGCCCGGATGGCTGGCCGGCAGGATGGGACCATTTTTCCGTTGTCAGGGAGGCTGCGGCCAGCCAGCGTGCGGGGGAGCCGCCGGAAAAGATCCGGAGGCAGCCAGCCCAACGCCAATGATCCGGATCAACTACAAGCCAGCCGGCTCGCCGCCCGCGATCCTCATGCCTCGGGAGGGAGCGAAGCCTCGCGCCGAGATCAGCCTGATCCAGTATGATGCGGAGACGATCCTCGAAGTGGATTGCCAGACGTTCGAGGAGCTGGCCGGGCGGCTGGACACGACGAAGGTGAACTGGATCAACATTGACGGGCTCGGCGACATCGATCTGCTCAAAAATCTAGCGGCCCATTTTCATATCCACCCGCTCGCCCTCGAGGACGTGCTCAATACCGCGCAGCGCCCGAAGCTCGAGCACTTCGCAAGCCACTTTTTCATCGTCAGCGAGATGATCTATTTCGACGAGGCCGAGCAGCTCACGTTTGAGCAGGTCAGCCTGTTCCTTGGCGACCATTTTGTGATCACGCTGCAGGAGGAGCGCGGCCACGACGTTTTCGAGATGGTTCGCGCGCGCCTCCGGGGCGGGCGCGGCTACTCGCGAAAGATGAAGGCGGACTACCTCGCCTATGCGCTCCTCGACGCGACCGTGGACCAGATTTTCCCGGTGCTCGAATCGGTCGGCGACTCGATCGAGGCGGTCGAGGAGGAGCTCCTCGACAAGCCATCCCGCGCATCGCTCAAAAAGCTTTACGAGGCGAAGCGGCTCCTCCTGTTCCTCCGCCGCGCCGCCTGGCCGCAGCGCGAGGTCTTCAACGCGCTCATCCGCGACGACACCGGGCTGATCGCGAGGGAGACTCAGGTTTTCCTTCGGGACTGCTACGACCACGTCACCCAGATCATCGACATCATCGAGAGCTACCGGGACCTCACCGCAGGGCTCATGGACCTCTACCTCTCGAGCCTCGGGTTCCGCACAAACGAGATCATGCGAGTGCTCACGATCGTGTCTGTCATGTTCATCCCCCTCACGTTCATCGCCGGGGTTTACGGGATGAATTACAACACGGATCAAAAATGGAACATGCCCGAGCTGAACTGGCCGTTCGGATACCTGTTTTTCTGGGGGATTTGCCTGAGCACCGTCACCGGGATGCTCCTGTTTTTCAAACGCAAGAAGTGGCTGTAAAATCCGGCCGCCCCCTCAATGGGCGGCTCCTTGGCGGCGAGCTTCCAGGGCGGTCCTGGCGGCGATGAGGTTGAGAAGCGCGCGCGTGAGCTCGGCGCGCTCCGCCTCGATATCCGCCGGAGGTGCCATGCCCTCCGCTCCTGCCCGGAGCGCCCCGACTTTTTCCGAGATCTTTTCTCCTGCGGCGATCGCGGCCAGCAGCTCCTGCTTTTCGGCCTCCGGCAGGGAGCCCGCGAGCGACTTCCTGGCGAGGTCGAGCTGGGCGTCGAGCTCGAGGAGATACCTGTAGTCGTTGAGGCCCGGCATCATCTCCAGGAGGAAGGAAAGCGAAGGGACCATGTCTCCGCGGGCGTTGGTGTTGAACCAGCAGTAGTCATCCTCGCGGCAGTCCAGCGCGTAATACGGGTTGCCCGCCGTGACGTTGAAATGCCAGTTCAGCCGCAGCGCTAGGTCGTGCCGGTCCTTCAGCATCTTCATGTAGAACCCGAAGGTCCACCGGTTGCCGCCGTTGTAATACGCGAGTTGGTTGCCCGCATCGCGGACGACCCCGATCGACGCCTCATCGTGCTGGGTGAGCGCTGTCATCGGCAGCCATTTCAGCAGCTCGTAATGGGGATCCCTCGGATCGTTTCCAACCATCGAAGTCGCCCCCATGAACGTCGTGCGCTCCAGCCCTTTCGCGGCCTCGCGGTGGAGCTTCGCATTTGCCGCCGCCGGCGCGAGCTGCGCGCCCGCCGGCTCGTCGCAGAGGTTCCATGCCACCGGCACCCAGTTCTTCTCCTTCGCATGCGCATCCACCGCCTTGTAAAGCTCCTTGAGGAGGTCCTGCGGGTTGGCAAATCCGGCCAGCTCCGCCTCCCTCTGCGTCGGGCCGGTGTAAAGGTCGTATCCGACAGTCCGGATGCCGTAGCTGCTGATCATCTCCTCGAACCCTTTCTCCCGGATCATTTCCATTTCCTTGTCGGCCGCCGAGGTGTCCAACACAACTTTCCCGCCCTCGAAGGACGCCCGCAGGTGCGGACGTGTGGAGAAGCTCGTGAACCCGTATTTGCGAAGGATCTCGAGGGTCATCTCAAAGTTGTTGAGGTTCCATTTTGCGGCTGCGGGATCGCCCTCGATCCAAGGGATATCAATCCCCGACCCCCAAGGTCCGACCGCGAGCCCCTTGATCGCCGGCAGGTTGAAGGGCAGGACCTGCACGGTAAGAGGGAACGTCTGCGGGAGCCCCGCCTGCGGCTTCACGGTCACCCGGCCGGCATATTCTCCGGCAGGAGTTCCGCTGGGGACATGCACGCGGATCCAGAACGTGCGGGTCACTCCCGGCGCTTCAGGCGCAGGTGCGGGATGCCAGTAGCGCGGGCCGACGGAATAGATGCTGCCATCCGGCGTGATCCGCAAAATCCTGTAATCCAGCCAGCCCGGATCCACGGCCTTCGCCGGAAGGACCGCTCCCGACTTCGCCGTGACCGGCGACACTTCGATCGTGACCGGCCCCAGCTTCTCGCCAGGTTGGAGGCTGAAGGTTGCCGGCCTCTCCTCCCCCCCGGCCACGATGACCGAGAGCCCCTTCGCCGGGTCCGTGTCGCCCGCTGCCGGGCCGTCGAAGGCGTTCACCACCTTCTCCGCCGCGCGGTGGAAAAGTCGGAACCCGCTGGCGGGCGGCTTCTCGCCGGTGCGCTTGGGAAGGATCTGTTTGAAGACATCATCAAATTGCAGGCGCCTCCGTGCGTCCAGCCAGGAGAGGAATCCTTCTCCCTCCTTCTTCTTCGCCTCGGGATAAATGACGAGATGCGAGAGGCAGTTCGCCCAGCTGAGCCCGGTGAACTCGATATCTATGACGCCCTCTTTGACCTCCACATCGAACGCCTGCGGCTTCTGCATCGCCTGCACGTAGCGGCTGAAGACATCAACGCCCGGGAGGTCCTCGGCGTCCGCATCCGCCAGGTAGCCCTTCAAAAACGCCTCGTAGTCCACATGATCATCGACCACGGTGACCCCGTTGGCCTTGACATGGCGTTCCTTGTAGCGCTGGGCCTCGCCCCAGTAGGCGCCGGCCGAATCCAGATTCATGACGACATGGTATTTCCCGTTCGGAACATCCACCCGGAATGTCGCCTTCTCAGGCGTGAGGAAATCCTGGATCAGCGCGTCCGGCTGGAGCGCGTTCTGGTCCTTCCAAAACTGTGCCCCGGCGAGCCACCCGCACCTGCGGCCCTCGGCGTAAATGCCGCCGCTCTCCTGGATGAAGCCCTCCATGACCGGTCCGTCCGGAGGTCCAAAATCAAAGGCGAGGAGCCCCGGGAAAACCTGCTGCGACGTGTCGAGGCGCTCGAGCCGGAAATCGTCGAGAATCAGCGGCCCTGGGCCCTGCAGGCCGACGACAAACCTCGTGATCTTGTCTCGCAGGAGGGCGCGCCCGAACCGGGACCGCTCCCCGACGTAAAGGCGGGTCGAAAAGCGCACGGTGCTCTTTCCTGGAGGCACCAGGCGGGAGAAATTCACGCGCGTCCAGCGACCCTTCGATTCCGAATCATGGATCTCAATAGAAATTTTCCTGGGATCATCGGAAGGGTTCAAGACATCAAACAGGACGTAATCGTAGCCAGACCAGTCGAGCGACTTCGACATGGTCAATCTCTCCTTATCCAAACGGATCGCCCCGGAACCATCGGGCGGGTTTTCTGTCTCGAGCTTTCCCGAGCTGAATGGCTGGGTCGATCCAGCTTCAAAGTCCGCGAACACCTGGACCAGCGGACGGCTCGCGGAATCGGGCCCGCCCGGCGCAACATCTGTCCCGCAGGCGTAGCAAAGGCTCCAGTCCGGAAGGTTCAGATACCCGCACGACCGGCAGCGCACGGCGTTCGGCGCGTCCACCGGCGACGGCGGGGCAATCGGCTGCTCCTCCGCGCCAATGACCGGATCCGGAGTCAGGGCAACTTCCTTGCCAACGGCCTCCAGTCTCACGCCGTCCACCCACAGCCGGCCGGAAGTCGTCAGGCCAAAAGAAATGCGACCCCGTTTTTCGAAATTCCCCTCCGGCCATTCAAAGACATAGGTGAACGGCCGCCACCCGAACGTCCCGTTCAGGCCTTTCAAATTGGGAAACTGGTCGCCCAGCCCGATGCTGAAATCCACAGCCGCCCCGCCCGCACCCGGGGTGATGTCGAGCCCGCGCAAAAACGCGGCCAGCCGGTACCTCCCGGGCACAAGTTCCAGCTTGGGGGAAAAAATCCGGATTTTCCCGCCGCGCCCGCATGCCATCTCGCACGATGTCGCCCCGGAGCGCGCGATCCCGCTCGCCGCAAACTTCGCGGGCTCACCATAAATCCAGCCGTCCCACTCGGAAAAAGATTTTCCGTAATTGTCCGTCGCGTGGGCAGGCAACGATGGGCCGGAGGGCAGGTTCTCTGCCGCCTCGAGGATGCCCAGGGACGCGCAGACGAGAGGCAGAAGGATCTGGATGCGGCGAAGAATCGAGGGGGTGATTTTCATGGCCCGGGGTTCATAACATGATAGGAAAAACCTGTGATTTTTCCGGGTTTTCCCTCAGGGGTTGCGATCGCGGCGAGCGATCAGCGAGAATTCCTGGCGCAGCTTAGCGATGTGGCCGGCGGGGAGGTGCCCTCGCCACTGGCTGCCCGGGTAGATGATTGCTCCGATCCCGATGAGCGAGCCCGGGCTCAGCACGCTGTTGCATCCGATTTCGGCATGGTCACCGACGATGGCCCCGAACTTTCGAAGGCCGGTCGCGATGGTCCGCTCCGGTGTCGCGATGGAGATATCCGATCTGTCGAGCTTCACATTGGATAGGATCACCCCTGCTCCCAGGTGCGCCTTGTAGCCGAGGATCGAGTCGCCCACGTAGTTGAAATGGGGAACCTGCGCGCTATCGAAGACCAGGCAGTTCTTGAATTCGCAGGAATTTCCAGCAACCACGTTATTTCCTATGATGACATTTTCTCGGATGTAGCACCCGTTCCGGATCTCGCAGTTCTCTCCGATCCAGGCGGGCCCCTTGATCATCGCGCCCTGTTCGATAACCGTTCCGCTGCCAACGAAAACCGCGTTGCTGACAAAGGGCTTCCCGATAGTTTTCCCTAGGACGGCAGGCTTGAGCCGGAACTGCAAATAGGCGGTGATTTTCTGCAGCGCCTGCCACGCATATTCGACATTTTCAAAGATGACGCGATGTTCGGTGTGGTCGAGGTCAAAAAATTCCGTTGGTGAAAACATGGCTTTTCTCTATGGGCAGGGCCTCCTTGCAGGAAACCGTTGATGTCGTGATTGTTGGCATGGGTTCGCGTTCCGGCTTCTGGGGGATTTCAGATTGCCGCACGGATTCGCGCCGCGCCGGCGCGAGCCCGAGTAAAATCCCCTCCCTGTCTATTACCCGGTTCCCCGGAAAGCTCAAGGCCAGACATTTCCCTAATCCGCACGTCAGCGCAATGAATGGAGGGCGGTCGCCCCCGGCCGCCTTGCTGAGCAGCCCGAGGGCGGGCTGCCTCCTTTGATCTACCGTTTGTCGAGCCGCACTCCCTGCGTCCAGCTCTCTGACGCTGGTTTGGGACATTTCCTGCGCCCTCTCGGGAATTGCAGGGCTGAAATTGGTTGATTCCCAGCCTGGCATTTGGCATATACGTTGCATGCGTTTATTCGCGCTCCTCCTCTCCGGCATTCTTGCAGGCACAGTTGTGCCGGTTTATTCCCAAGCGCCTCCAGCACCTCCGGCACCGGCCGCCCCGAAGAACATGCTGAGCAACCCGAGCTTTGAGACCGGCTTCCGACGCGACAATTTGTGGGACGGGGTTGATACGGGCGGGGCCTTGGCTGGAGAACGCAGCGGGCTGCCAGTCCTCACAACCAGCGGTGCCATCTCCGAGACAAGCATGCCGATCTCCGTTGCAGTCGAAGATTTGAACGGCGACGGGCTTTTCGACATCGCCGCGATGGATCCGATCGGGTATCTGCGCGTCTACTTTAACTCAGGCAACAAAACCGAACCGAAATTCACCGTCGGCGAGCTGGCAGGGATTTTTCTTTCGCGCGTTGATCCGGCCGACCCGACGCTTCAAGGCGTCACTAGAAAATATGCGCGCTCAGGCCAGCGGATTTGCCTCAGCGACATCACCCGGTCGGGGAAAAAGGATCTTGTGGTCGGGAACTACCTTGGTGAGATCATGATTCTGATGAACGGGTCCGGTGTGCGTCCGGATTTCCGCCAGCCTTCCAACATCGCCCAGGCAATTATTCCTACGATGAAGGACTCCCTCAAAAAATGGGGGAACGTCTTCGCCCCGACCACCTTCGACTGGAACCGCGATGGCAAGGACGACCTTCTCGTCGGAGAGGGCTCCTACTCGGCAAACAGCATCCACCTCCTGTTAAACCAAGGCTCTGGAGCCAGGCCGATTTTCGAGGAAAACAACAGCAGCGTGCTGGCCTACGGCATGGGGCTCGAGCAGCTCACCCCGTGCATCGTGGATTACAACGGAGATGGAAAAATGGACCTCCTCGTCACCGAACGCAGCGGAAAGGTGGCGGTCTATCTGAATGCCGGAAAGCCATGGAGGGCCGGGGACACGCTGCCGTTTGACTCGTTCCTCTCGATAGGCGGTGCAAAGCCGGCACCCGCTGCTGCACCTGCTGCTGCGAAACCCGTTGTCGCAGCCACGTCGAAAGATCCAATGGTCGCTGCTACCGCGCCCGGCTTGCTCTCCGTGGGAGGCATCGCCACCCTCGCTGCGGCAGACATGAATGGGGATGGGCTCTTCGATCTCGTTTTTGGAAAAAGCAACGGGAAGATCGCCCTCTCCGTGAACACTGGGACGAAGACCGATCCGAAGTTTGCCGCCCCCGTCGAAATCAAGGGCGAGGCAGGAACGCCTCCCTTCAACGTGCCTTCCGGATGGGAATGCAACTTTGGTCTCGACCGAGGAAATTTCAACGGCTTCGTCTCGGTGGTGAAGGAGGCGGACGACCCCCAAGCCTTGCCATTTCCGGATGGAAAAGCCTGCCTCAAGGCGGGCTATATACAGCCCAAGAACCGGGTCATGGCCGTCCCGGCACCGGCGCAATATCCTCCCGCATTTCCTACATGGAAACCTCCAACCGGAAAAGAAAATGACCTAACCTACATCATCACCCGCAACACCATAGACATGGGAACCCCTTCGAGCTATTTTGAAGTCAGACAGGAGGGCACCAAGCCGCTGAAAAACAACAAGACTTACAGCTTTTCCATGAAGGTCAAAGGGAACAAGGTCAGCGATGCGTTCGTTGGAATCACCTTCTGGGGCCGGAAGGAGCTGGGGGCTACAAGGTTCGAACGCCAGGACCGGGGGGTCATCAGAAAGGAAAACAAGGCGGAGGAGCGCAATGCCGCGGTTTTCCGCATCAACAGCGTGAGCCCGCAATGGAGCGAGGTGAAGGGGGAGCTCACCGTGAAGTTCAAAGATAAAGACCTTGCCGCAGCCGCCCTCGACGGCAAAGACGGAGAGCTGACATGGGGCACGTCCATCATCTTCAACCTCGCGCCAGGAACCGGCACCCTCTACGTCGATGACATAAAGCTCATCGAGAAGTGAGTTTCTTGATCCGACAGACCAGATCGCCTAGGGTCGCTACGCATGCAAGCCAAACTCAAAGTCCGCCCCTCTGAGGGAGAGCCTTTCGAAATCGAAGTGGGAAATACCGCCACCATCGGGCGAGGAAAAGACAACACGCTGAGCCTGCACATGAGCCCGCACGTCTCGCGGCAGCACGCGATCGTCCGCTGCCACAACGCCTGGCAATACCAGATCATGGACCTCGGCAGCCGCAACGGCACGTTTGTCAACGGCCGCCGAGTCATCACTCCCGTGCTGCTCGAGCACGGATCGGTCATCCGCATCACCAATAACGAAATCACTTTTGAGCAGACGGAAAGCTCCTCTCCCAGCTCCAGCTACGACGCCACGATCGCCTCGGAGACCGACGGCAGCCATGAGGAGTCGGCCGTGGTGGCGATCATGGTCTGCGATATCCGGGGGTTTTCGACCATGTCCGAAATCCTCCCTGAGGACAGCCTCGCGCGGACGCTCGGCGAATGGTTCCGTGAGGCGGGAAATCTCGTGCAGGACAATGGCGGCACGATCGACAAGTTTATTGGGGACGCCATCCTGGCTTACTGGATCCGCGGATCGGACCCGGGAGCCGAGGTCTTCAAGGCATTTGCCACCGGGGCATCGCTATTGGAAAAAGCAGCCGCTAAGTGCTGGCCCGGCCATCCAGACACGCCGTTTCGCGTAGCCGTCGCCCTCCACCATGGCTCGGTCACCTGCGGAAATATCGGGCTCGTCGCCCAGCGCGATGCAACCATCATCGGAGATGCGGTGAACACGGTTTTCCGGGTCGAGGGCGTCATGAAACCGCTTGGCCAAAAACTGGCCGCTTCGGGAGATTTTCACACCTTGCTTCCGGAGCCTAACCAATCGGACTTCACCGACCTCGGAGACCACCAGCTCAAAGGAAAAAACCAGCTCGTACGCCTGTTCGGTCTCAAATGAGCATTCCCTTCTGATCCGCCGTATGAAAATGACTTTCGGGCAATATATCCGCTCTCTGCGCTCCGCTCGAGGCATCACCCAACGCGCGCTCTCCCAGGCAGTCGGCTTCCGAAGCCTAGCGCATCTGAGCGATATCGAGAGCGGAAAACGGAGCCCGTCCCGGACGACGTTCGCAAGGTTTGCCAAGGCGCTGGACGTCTCGGTATCGGATCTGGAATGCCGTGATGTGCGAGGTCCGATCGAGGCCGCCAAGGCGCTTTTTTCCCGCAACCCGGAGATGGTGGGAGCCTTCTTAAAGGTGATCGAGGCGGCAAAGAAGATGGATGCTCAGGAATTGGTGGCGCGAGTGACCGGCAAGCCATCGCAGCCTGAGCCGGTGGCTTTGCAGCCAGCCCCTCCGCCTCCCACCGTGGAGTCGCGGCCAGCTGCAGCACCAGCCAAGCCGCAAAGCGCAAGGCCGGATCGCGATCAGAAAAACCCGGAAAAGCCGGTCGTCCAGCCGACGCTATTCTGACCTGCAGACCCTCATTTTTTGGTTTCGTCGGGAAGCAGGGCGCTCACCGTGTAAACGAGCACGTCAGGTTTTTTGGCATCGCGAACTTCCAGGATCGCCGTGTTGTTGAACTCCGGCATGGCAGGCATGCTTGCAGGAACGGCAGACCTTTCCCAACGGATCTGCACAGGAAAAGTTCCCGTCTTGCCTTCCTTCGGCTCTCCCGCTGCCCCCCAGGAAATCTCTCCTTTTGCCTTCTCCGGGTTGAAATCCGGCCCGTTGCCGAGCTCGTAAAACCCGAATTGAGGAGCCGCAAACTGGTAGTTCCCAGGTTTCCGGATATCGAGAACCGCTTCCGCCACGATTTTCCCATCCCGCTGAGTGGTCTTCAGCACCGTGAACCCAAAGGCATCCCGGTAAAGGAATGCGTTGCTGGTGAACACCGGCACCGCGACAAACGTCAGGATCATCAGGCCTCCGATGATCGGCGGGAGCACCCCGCGGGCAAACTGTTGGCGCTCTTCTTTCCGCACCAGCATCCAGAGGAACCCAAACACGTAGAAGACCAACACCACCGGCAGGCAGCCGAGGATTTCCTCCCAGAACCCGGCGTTCGGGTAGATCGCCAGGCAAATCCCGGTGGCACCAGCAATCACCACGACCGGCAAGAGATAGGCCGCCGCAGCAGCGCCAGGAAATCCCTTGCCGAGAGCTCCCCTCACCACCAAAACGACAAACCCAAACGCAAAGGCAATCCACCAGTGAGCAACCGACCACATCAGGGCCTCCGAAAACGTCTCGGGCTTCGTCAGCGGCCAGGCCGCAGCAAAAAGGAGAATCGTTCCGGCAACCCAGCCAAGGACCCCGGATAAAAAAAGGCTTCTAAATCTCGCAGCGTCGTTCGCGGTGGCATCCGGGATGTCGTGCGCTGTGGCTGCTTTCATAGTGGTTTCATAGTGCCGCAGGCTGAGGGGGCAATGATCATTGCTTTTTATTTTTTTCGAACCGCCCCTCCTCGTCCACTTTGGCGGTGGCGGCGGCCTCAGCCGCATTGGCAAGATCGCGGAGTTTTTCGACCTGTGCGGGCGCCAGCGGTTTGCCTCCAGCCGCTGCGGCCACCGACTGGATTTCCTTCAGCCGGGCAGTCAGGGTGGTGACCATCTCGGTCTTCTTCAATCGCGGGTGGAGCGTGTCGAGGCGGTCCAGAAAGTAGTCCATGATTTCTGTGTTCCCGAGGATCTTCGCCTTGGCTGGCGAGTAGGCGTCCGCCGTGCTGCCGGCACCAAGCTGGAACCCGCGGAGCCACCCGCCCAGGCTGATCATGTGGGCCATTTCCTCATCGCGGAGCTCGAGCATCGACGTCTCGACATCCTCCTGCGTGCGCACGAGCTCCTGGCGCATCCCGGCCCAGTCGCCCTTGTCGCTCAGCTCCAGCAGGCTCTTGCTGCGCTTGGTCAGGCGCTCGCCCACGCCGAGCGCCCGGGACTGGCGGATCAGCGCCTTGCCGATGTCCTGGATGTCCTGCGGCCGTTCGGCGAGCGTCAGCAGGAAGCCGTCCGCCACCAGCGAGCCGAAGTGCATCGCCGTCTGGAGGCGGTTGTTGAATGTCGCTTCCCTTTTGGATGCGGAGATCAATGCCACCGGCACAGGGCGGAAGATCTCCAGCTGCTTGAGCGTATCGCGGATCGAGGGGGCCGTGATCGGGTTCACCCCCAGCTCCTCGCGCATGTGCTCGTCGGAGCTCCGCTTCAGCTCCCCCTCGATGCTCTCCTGCGCATTCGCCGCCCTCGCCATGAGGAATCCGGTCAGCACGCAAAAAACAAACGCTCGGTTCATTGTGGAAAGCATAAGCATTTTACCCCTCTGCTGTCCAACATCAAGTGGCCAGAATGATCCCTGATCCGCGCGTCAGCGCAATGAATGGAGGGTTGTCGCCCCCGGCCACCTGGGTTGGGCGTTTGCAGAGCGCCTTGCTGAGCAGCCCGAGGGCGGGCTGCCTCCCTTGATCTACCGTTTGTCGCGCCACCCTCACTGCGTCCAACTCTGACGTGACGGGAACCGGATTCCGGGCAGGCGCTGAACCTGCCTGCGCTTGACGGCCATCTTCCGATGCCCCACACTCTCCCTATGGAACCTCCTGCATCTGGCTTGGAGCTCCTGGCCGATACCCCGGCGGGGCGAGTTTCTATCAGCTCTCGCGGCGCGGGGTGGGCGCTGGCGCTCCTGCTGGCCGGCCTGCTGGCCACCGCGCTCGTCGCCCGCTACGAAAAAGCCGAGGCGGAGAAGAGATACAGGCTGGAGTTCGACTCGATCTGCAAGGACGTCCAGGCAAAAATCGAAAGCCGCCTCGACGCCCACGAACAGATCCTGCGCAGCGGGGCGGCGTTCTTTGCGGATAGCGATGGCGTCACGCGGGACGAGTGGCGCGAATTTTCCGAGCGCCAAAAAATCAGCCAGAAGCTTCCCGGCATTCAAGGCATCGGCTTTGCGCTGCTGGTCCCCCCTTCGCAGCTCGCACAGCATATCGAGGAGATCCGCGCCGAGGGGTTCCCCGACTACCAGGTCAAGCCGGCGGGCGAGCGTGAGGCTTACTCGCCCATCATTTTTCTCGAGCCATTTTCCGGCCGCAACCTGCGGGCGTTCGGCTACGACATGCTCTCGGAACCCATCCGCCGGGCCGCGATGGAGCGCGCGAGGGACCAGGATGAGGCGGTCCTCTCGGGACGGGTCACCCTGGTGCAGGAGACCTCAGAGGAAATCCAGGCCGGCACCTTGATGTATGTGCCGGTCTATCGCATGGGAGAGCCCCACGAAACCGTGGCCGAGCGCCGCGCCGCTCTCCTCGGCTGGGTCTATAGCCCCTACCGGATGGACGACCTCATGGCGGGGATCCTGCGCCGCTGGGACTTGCTGGATCCATGGCGCATCCATTTGAAAATTTTTGATGGCGAGCCCCCATCCCCCGAAGCTCTGCTCTACGACAGCCAGCCAGGAGACAGGGAGAATCCGGCATCTCTCCAGGCAACGCTCCCGGTCGATGCCGCCGGCCGCCGCTGGCTCCTGAGCTTCTCCCAGGCTGGCGAAGCGGGCATCAACTACAGCATTGCCTGGCTGGCATGGGGAAGCGGGACCACCATCAGCCTGCTGCTCTCGAGCATGCTTTTCTTGCTGTTCTCGCTGATCAACACCCGGTTCAATGCCCAAAGGCTCGCCGAGCGACTGATCGCAGATTTGCGCGCAATCGAGGAGAGATACGCTCTGACATTTGATGCGGTGAACGACGGGCTCTGGGACTGGAACGTCCCGACGGGAAACGCGTTTTTTAGCCCCCATTACTATTCGATGCTCGGATATGGCAACGAGGAATTCCCTGCCAGCTACGCATCCTGGCGCACATTGGTCCACCCGGACGACATCGCCCGGGTCGAAGGGGAGCTGCAGCGGAGCGTCGAGACCGGCACCGGCTTTGCGATCGATCTCCAGATGAAGGAAAAGTCCGGAAAATGGAAGTGGGTCTCGACGCGCGGAAATGTTGTTGAGCGCGATGCCGGGGGGAAGGCTCTGCGGATGGTGGGGGTCTTGAGCGACATCACCGAGCGCAAGCGGGCAGAGGTGGATTTGCGCGAGAGCGAGGGAAAGTTCATCCGCAGCGTGGAGTTTTCCCCCTACGGAATCTTTTTCTACCACCTCGACGAAGATGGGGATCTCATCCTCGTTGGCGCAAACCCTTCGGCCGAACGCATCATCGGAATATCCCAGCAGAGTTTGATTGGCAAAACCATTGAAGAGGCATTCCCCGGGTTGGCATCCACCGGGCTCCCCGCAATGTATCGCAAAGTTGCCTCAGGAGATCTTGGGCCGCAAGCTTTTGAGATCCCAGCCAATGACGAGCGGTTTTCTGGAGTCTATGATGTTCAAGTTTTTCAGATTGGAGCAAATCATATCGCGGTGGACTTCATCGACATCACCGCGCGCAAGCGGGCGGAGGAGGAAATTCGAACTCTCAACGCCGAGCTGGAGCAGAGGGTCGCCGAACGCACCGCGCAGCTCGAAGCGACCAACAAGGAGCTCGAAGCGTTCTCCTATTCCGTCTCGCACGACCTGCGCGCCCCGTTGCGGCATGTGCAGGGCTACGTGGACATGCTCGAGCAGGAGGCCGAAGGCCAGCTTTCGGACAGGGCCCGGCATTATATGCAGACCATTTCGGCTGCCAGCGGGGAGATGGGGGTGCTGATTGACGAGCTGCTGGCGTTCTCGCGCATGGGCCGCGCGGAAATGGTCGAGGCCCGCGTCAACCTGGACTCCCTGGTGCGGAACACGCTGCGCAATTTGGAGGCGGCCGCGCTCGGGCGAAACATCGTCTGGACAATCCCTCCCCTGCCCGAGGTGCAGGCCGATCCCTCGATGCTCAAGCTCGCCCTGGCCAACCTGCTGGGCAACGCGCTGAAGTTCACCCGCCCGCGCGACCCGGCGCAGATCGAGATCGGCTGCGCAGGCACCGAGGACGGACGCGTCATCCTCTTCGTGCGCGACAACGGCGTCGGGTTTGACCCGCAGTATGCCAGCAAGCTTTTCGGCGTGTTCCAGCGGCTGCACCGGGAGGACGAGTTCGAAGGCATCGGCATCGGCCTGGCCAACGTGCGCCGCATCATCTCCCGCCACGGCGGGCGCACCTGGGCGGAAAGCAAACCTGACGCGGGCTCAACGTTCTATTTCACTTTGACGGCGGCATCACCAACAAACCCAACAAGCGAAAGACAGCCATGAACACAGAACTAAAACGCATCCTGCTGGTGGACGACAAACCCCGCGACACCGAAATGGCGCTGGAAGCCTTGGCGCAAAGTAACCTGGCCAACGAGGTCATCGCCGTCCGCGACGGCGTCGAGGCTCTTGACTACCTCTACCGTCGCGGCCCGTTCGCCAACCGGGCGCCGGGCGGCCTGCCCGCCGTCGTTCTCCTGGACCTGAAGATGCCGAAGGTGGACGGCATCGAGGTGCTGCGCCAGATCAAGGGCGACCCGCAGCTCAAAATGATCCCGGTGGTCATGATGACCTCCTCACGCGAAGAGCAGGACCTGGTCACGAGCTACCAGCAGGGCGTCAACTCGTATATCGTCAAGCCGGTCAAATTCAGGGAGTTCGTCGAGGCGGTGAAGTTGGTGGGCGCATTTTGGGCGGTGGTCAACGAGCCGCCGCCGGGCAGCGTCCGCTTCTTGCGTGCCAAGCCGCCCGGGGGCCTCCATGGGAGCTGAGATGGACCGCCCTGCCCTCATTCTTTATCTCGAAGACAACCCGCGCGATGCGGAGCTGGTGCGGGCGAAGCTGCAGCTGGCCGCGCTGGCCTGCGAGCTCCAGGTCGTGAGCTGCCACGCAGAATACCAGGCCGCGCTGGCCGAAAGGCATTTTGACCTGATCCTCTCGGATTTCAGCCTGCCAGGCTACGACGGCATGTCCGCCCTGGCCTTGGCTCGCAACATGCAGCCCGACGTCCCATTCATCCTGATCTCCGGCACGTTGGGCGAGGAGCAAGCGGTGGACTGCATGCTCCGGGGAGCCACCGACTTCGTGCTCAAACAGCGCCTCAGCCGGCTGGACCCTGCCGTGCGGCGCGCCTTGGATGAGGCCGAGGCGCTCCAGAAACGCCGGGAGGCGGAGGAGGATCGGAACAAAGCCCTCCGCCGCGCGGAGGCATCAGCCGCCGCAAAGAGCGAGTTCCTCAGCGTCATGAGCCACGAGCTGCGAACTCCGCTCAACGGGGTGCTCGGTTTCGCCGAGCTCCTCACCTACACCCAGCTCGATGACGTCCAGAAATCCTATGTGGCAACGATCGCCAAAAGCGGCAAACACCTCCTCGAGATCGTCAACGACATCCTCGATTTCTCCAGCATCGAGGCCGGCTCCCTGGCGATCCAGGTTGCGCCGATGGGAGTCTCCGAGCTCGTCGAGTTGGCCGGCCTGGCCATCCGGAAATCCGCTGCGGACAAAGGGATTGGCTTCCGCAGCGAAGTGGTTGCCGGCGTCCCGGATCAGATCGTCGGCGACGAGCGCCGGATCTTCCAGATCCTCCTCAACCTGGTCGGCAACGCCGTCAAATTCACTTTGAGCGGATCGGTGGTCCTTCGCGTGGCGCTGTCCCCCGCCGACGGACCTCCCTCGCTGGATTTCTCCGTCGAGGACACTGGCCCCGGGATTTCTTCCGAGACGCTCGCCCGCCTGTTTGTTCCCTTCACGCAAGCGGACTCGACGACAAGCCGCCGGTTTGGAGGCACCGGGCTCGGGCTTGCCATCTCGAAGCGCCTCGCCGAGGCCATGAACGGCTCGATCCTGGTCGCCTCGACCCCGGGCCAAGGCAGCACGTTCACCTTCCGGCTCCCGCTGGAAGATCGATCAAGGGCTCCGGCTCCTTGCGATCCCGCTCCGCCAGCTCCGGGAGCTCCAGGCATCTTCTCATCTGCAGGCGGCCTCGTGCTCGTCGCCGAAGATGACCTGACCTGCCGCTCGGTCGCCGGGCAAATGCTCGCGAGCCTCGGCTGCCGCGCCAAATTCGCCACCCATGGCGCCGATGCCGTCGAAGCCTTCGCTCCAGAAAAATTCTTTGCCATCCTCATGGACGTGGGGATGCCCTTGATGGACGGGATTGAGGCGACCAGAAGAATCCGGGAGATCGAGGCTCAGTCAGGCTCCCATGTGCCCATCATCGCGCTCACGGCCAACGTGATGCCCGGCGACCGCGAGCGCTGCCTTGCAGCGGGCATGGACGACTTCCTCGCCAAGCCCTTCAAAAGGGATGAGCTCGCCGCCAAGCTCGCGCGCGCCGCAGAAATGCAGGGGAGCAACGGCCGGATGCAGCGCCCGGATTGCTCCTGAAGAGAGGCGGCGAGATCGCCGGAGCCAAGCGCACAATGTCGAGGAACACGGAACGCGTTTCTTCAGGCTCGAGCTTCACGCGCGGATCAGGGCCGCCGCTGCCAGCTTGCGCGTGACGGTCAGACGGTGATCCTCACGGCCGGGGCGTCGCCCTCCGTGGCCGCGCACTGGACCATCACGTTCCGGTGCCCTTTTTGCTGAAGGCTGGAATCCACTGCGGCGATGGCCAGCTCCGGCGAATTGCAGTCCCGGCTCAGGTGGCCAAGCAGGACATGCGCGAGCGCCTCGGTGGCCGCCTCTGCCACAAGGGCGGCGGCCGCGGCATTCGACAGGTGCCCGTGCCTCGAGAGGATCCGCTGCTTCACCGCCCAGGGCCGCTTCGTGTCCTGCTGCAGGAGCGCCTCGTCGTGGTTCGTCTCGATGAGCAGCGCCTTCACCCCCCGCACGGATTCCACAACCTGCCGCGTCGCGTAGCCGAGGTCGGTCAGCACTCCGAACCCGCTCCCGTTGCAGCGCAGGACAAACCCCACAGGATCCGCCGCATCGTGCGGAACCGAGAAGGCCAGAACCTCGAGCGGCCCGATCTGGAATGCCGCCCCGGACGAAAATAAATTCCAAACCCCTCCGATTCCCGCCCGCTTCAGGTGGTCGGCCGTGAGCGGGTTGGCAAAGACGGGGATGCGGTGCTTGGCGAGGAGGACCTTGAGCCCGCGCGCGTGGTCGCCGTGCTCATGGGTGAGCAGGATGCCCGAGAGCGAATCCGGCGCCGCGCCGCATGCGTCCATACGCGAGCAGAGCTGGCGCGCGCTCAGCCCCGCATCGACGAGCACCGAACAGCCCCCGCCGCGCACCAGCAGCGCATTCCCGGAGCTCCCGCTCGCCAGCACATTCACCTCCAACATGGGGGGGATTAGATCATCGCCCAGCCCGGTCAACCAGAAGGAAAAAAGCCCCGGCTTTTTCACTTTACACTGGTAGGTATTAGGATGACTTATAGTGCCATGCAGACACAAAACAGTGCGGCGCGGTGGAGTTTGGATGGCAACGAGGCGGCGGCGAATATTGCCTACCGGCTCAGCGAAACAATCGCCCTTTACCCGATCACCCCCTCGACAACGATGGGGGAACTTTCCGACGAGTGGTCGTCGAAAGGCACAAAAAATTTGTGGGGCCATGTCCCGAAAATCATCGCGATGCAGTCTGAGGCGGGCGCTGCTGGCGCGGTCCACGGGATGCTGCAGGGCGGGTCGCTCTCGACCACGTTCACGGCTTCGCAGGGCCTGCTGCTGATGATTCCGATCATGTATAAGCTGGCCGGGCAGCTCATGCCGTTCTGCATGCACGTGGCGGCGCGCTCGCTGGCAACCCACGCGCTCTCGATTTTTGGCGACCACTCGGACGTGATGGCCGTCCGGCAGACCGGGTTTGCCCTGCTGTCCTCGGCGAGCGTGCAGGAGGCGCACGACATGGCGTGCATCGCGCACGCGGCGACGCTTCGCGCACGCGTCCCGTTCCTGCATTTTTTTGACGGGTTCCGGACTTCGCATGAGATCAACGACCTCGCGATGATCTCCGACGACGTCCTGCGCGCGATGGTGGATGAGGCGGCGATCCAAGCCCTCGCAGGCCGGGCGATGACACCCGACCGACCGAGCATCCGCGGCACCGCCCAGAACCCGGACGCCTTCTTTCAGGCGCGCGAGGCCGCCAACCCGTTTTACGCGGCCCTGCCAGGGATCGTGCAGGAGGCGATGTTCCGGCTCGCCTCGCTGACCGGTCGGGCGTATCATCTTTTCGACTACACAGGAGACCCTGAAGCAGATCGGGTGGTCGTGGTCATGGGCTCCGGCGGGGAAACCTTGCTCGAGACGTCCCGCCACCTCAACAGCATCGGCCAGCGCACGGGCGTGCTGCAGGTCCGCCTCTACCGCCCGTTTGATGTCGGTGCGTTTCTCGGCGCCCTGCCCGCAAGCGTCCAGCACATCACCGTTCTCGACCGGACGAAAGAGCCGGGCGCCCCAGGAGAGCCCCTCTTCCTGGACGTGTCGTCCTCCGTGCGCGCAAAGGGCGGATCCAAGTGGGCCACCCTCCCGCGCGTAACCGGTGGCAGGTTCGGACTCGCCTCGAAAGAATTTACCCCGGCCATGGCCATGGCGGTGTTCGCGGAGATGCAGGCGGCGGCTCCAAAGGAGGAGTTCACGGTGGGCATCGAGGACGACGTGTCCGGGCTCTCGCTCCGATACGACAAGGAATTCCAGCTCCCGGGGCAGTCGTTCAAGCAGGCGGTGTTTTTCGGGCTCGGGTCGGACGGCACGGTCGGAGCAAACAAGAACACGATCAAGATCATCGCCAAGAAGCTCGGCCTGCACGCGCAGGCGTATTTCGTTTACGACTCGAAGAAGGCGGGGGCGGTGACCGTCTCCCACCTGCGCTTCGGCAAGGAGCCGATCCATGCGCCCTACCTCGTCGAGGGGTCGGATTTTGTCGGCTGCCACCAGTACCACCTCCTCGAGCAGCAGCCGGTCCTCGAGGCGGCGCGCGTCGGCGCAATCTTCCTCCTCAATACCCCGCACAGCGCGGAGTCCGCATGGGGCCACCTCTCGCGCGAGTCGCAGGACATGATCCTCGCGAAAAAACTGAAGTTTTACGTCATCGACGCCTACCGGATCGCACGCGAGACCGGCATGGGAGCCAGGATCAACACGATCATGCAGGTCGCTTACTTCGCGCTGAGCGACATCATCCCGCTCGATCAGGCGATCGAAGAAATCAAAAGCGCAATCGAGAAAAGCTACGCCCGCAAAGGGGCTGACCTCGTGGAAAAAAATTGCCATGCGGTGGACCGGTCCGTCGAGGGCGTCCACCAGGTCGCGGTTCCTGCCTGCGCCACGTCCACACTTCCCCGCCCGTTTCCCATCCCGCTCGAGGCGCCGGACTTCGTGCGCACTGTCTCGGGCGCGCTGCTCGCCGGGCGCGGAGACGCGCTGCCGGTCAGCGCGTTCCCTCCGGACGGGGTCTGGCCGACAGGAACCAGCAAATGGGAAAAGCGCAATCTCGCGGTCGAGCTCCCGGTTTGGGACCCCTCGATCTGTATCCAGTGCAACAAATGCGCGATCGTCTGCCCGCATGCCGCCATCCGGGCAAAATACTACCCGGAAGCATCGCTGGCCGGAGCGCCGGAGACATTCCAGTCGGCGGCCTTCCGCTCGGCCGATCTCCCTGGCCAGCGCTACACGATTCAGGTCGCCCCGGAAGACTGCACCGGCTGCCGGCTCTGCATCAATGTCTGCCCGGCAAAGGATAAATCGAATGCCAAGCACAAGGCGCTCGACGCCGCACCCCAGGCTCCGCTGCGCGACCAGGAGCGCGCCAACTTCGCGTTCTTCGAGTCCCTGCCAACCCCGGACCGCACGCGGCTGAAGCCCGACATCGTGAAGGACAGCCAGTTCTTCACCCCGCTCTTCGAGTATTCCGGCGCTTGCGTCGGCTGCGGGGAAACCCCTTACGTCAAGCTCCTCACACAGCTTTTTGGCGACCGCGCCATCATCGCGAACGCCACCGGGTGCTCATCCATCTACGGCGGCAACCTGCCCACAACCCCCTACACGGTCAACGGTGACGGGCGCGGCCCGGCCTGGGCGAACTCGCTCTTCGAGGACAATGCGGAATTCGGCCTCGGGCTTCGCGTTTCGGTCTCGGATAAGGCGTCCCAGGCCCGCGAAGGCCTGCTCGCGTTCCGCGATGCCATCGGAGCGGAATTTGTGGATGAGATCCTGAATGCCGACCAGTCCACCGAGGCGGGGATCGCGGAGCAGCGCTCCCGCGTCGCGGAGCTGCGCAACCGGCTCTGCAGGATCCCCGAAAACCTCCGGACACGCTTCGGGGGGCTCGTGGACTACCTGGTCAAAAAATCCATCTGGATTGTCGGCGGCGATGGCTGGGCTTACGACATCGGGTTCGGCGGGCTCGACCATGTGCTCTCGCTGGGCGAGAACATCAACATCCTCGTCCTCGATACCGAGGTCTATTCGAACACGGGCGGCCAGGCCTCGAAATCCACGCCGACCGGCGCGGTGGCGAAGTTCGCCACCTCGGGGAAAAGCCATGCAAAAAAGGATCTCGGCCTCTACGCGATGAGCTACGGAAGCGTCTATGTGGCGAAGGTTGCTCTTGGCGGAAAGGATTCCCAGACGGTCAAGGCTTTTGCCGAGGCGGAATCGTATCCGGGAACCTCGCTGATCATCGCCTACAGCCACTGCATCGCGCACGGCTATAATCTCGTCCACGGCCTCGACCAGCAGAAGCTGGCGGTGGATTCCGGCTACTGGCCGCTCTACCGGCACGATCCGCGCCGGCAGGACCAGGGGCTCCCCGCGCTGGTGCTCGACTCTCCGGCCGCGAAGCTTCCGCTCTCGAGGTTCACGGAAAACGAGATCCGCTACCGCTTCCTCGAATCAACAAACAAAGAGCGCGCCACCGCGCTCGCCCATGCCGCGCAGGAGCAGATCAACGCCCGCTACGAAATTTACCGCCGCATGGCTGCCGCACAGGAGAAAAACTCATGAAACTCGCCACCAACTACCTCGGCCTAGAACTGAAATCCCCGTTCGTCATCGGAGCATCCCCTCTGGGCGATGACCTTGACATGGCGAAGCGGCTCGAAGATTGCGGGGCCTCCGCCATCGTCATGCACTCGCTCTTTGAGGAGCAGCTCACCAGCGAGTTCGCCGCCGTCGAGGCGCTCACCGAATCGGTCGAGGAATCCTACGCCGAGGCCTTGAGCTACTTCCCGGAAGCAGCAGAATACGCGCTGGGCCCGGAGGACTACCTCAGCCATATCTCCCGCCTGAAAAGCCACCTCTCGATCCCTGTGATCGCCTCGCTCAACGGGCGCACCCCAGGCGGATGGATCGGACATGCAAAATTCCTTGAGGAAGCCGGGGCGGATGCCATCGAGCTCAATATTTACGAGGTTCCGACCGACTCGGAAGAAAGCGGATCCGAGATCGAATCCCGCGTGCTGGAGGTCGTGGCGGGAGTCCGGGAAAAGGTGAAAATCCCGTTTGCGGTGAAGCTTTCCCCGTTTTACTCCTCGCTCCCGAACATCACGAAAAACATCCACATGGCGGGCGCGAACGGGCTGGTTCTTTTCAACAGGTTCTACCAGCCGGACCTCGACATCGAGGACCTCAACGTCGAGCCGAAGCTCTTCCTGTCGACGTCCTCCGAACTGCTCCTGCGCCTGCGCTGGATGGCTATTCTTTACGGAAAAACCCCGCTCTCCCTCGCGCTCACCGGAGGGGTCCACAAGGTCCACGATGCGATCAAGGGGGTCATGGCCGGAGCGGATGTCCTGCAGGTGGTCTCGCTCGTTCTGCGACACGGACCCCAGGCGCTCGAGGCCCTGATCAAGGACTTCTCGCGCTGGATGGAGGAGCACGACTACTCGGACATCTCCGAGATGCGGGGATGCCTCAGCCACAAAAACTCGCCGGACCCGGCCGCCTTCGAGCGCGCCAACTACCTCCGGGTCCTCCAGCTCTGGAAGGTCTGAGCGCGCCTACTTAAGCGCCTTGTTCCACTCGGCGATCCGGTCTTTCTGGGCCTTGAAAAGCGCATCAGGAGAATCAAGAATCTCGATTTTGAGGATCTTGTCGCCCTGAGCGATCGCGTTGACGACGTCCTGCCCTTTCGTCACCTCGCCGAAAACCGTGTGCTTGCCGTTGAGGTGCGGGGTCGGAACGTGGGTGATGAAAAATTGGCTCCCGTTCGTGCCGGGGCCGGCGTTGGCCATGGAAAAGATTCCTGCCTTGTCGTGCTTGAGCCCGGTGTTGACCTCGTCCTCAAACGTGTACCCGGGCCCGCCCATTCCGGTGCCGGTCGGGTCGCCGCCCTGGATCATGAAGCTGGGGATCACGCGGTGGAACGTGATGCCATCATAATACCCGCGCTTCGCAAGGTTGAGGTAGTTGGCCACGGTGATGGGGGCTTTCGAGGCGAACAGCGTGCCTTCAATATCCCCTTTGCTGGTTTTAACAATAATGCGGATGTCTTCCATAGAGCGTGCGTTGGTCGCGGAGATTGCGGCAAATGTCAAACCCAGAAGCGCAGAAAAAAGCATGGTTTTCATTGGCGGTGAATCTGGCACTATTCCGGCCATGGCGCAATCACGAGTTCAAATCGGCGTCGTGCAGAACGTTTGCACGGCGGATGTCGCGGCGAATTCCGCCGCTGCTGAGCGGGGTCTCCGCGAGGCCGCAGCGCGGGGCGCAAACATCGTCTGCCTCCAGGAGCTCTTCCGCTCGCTCTATTTCTGCCAGGCTGAGGACCACAAATACTTCGACCTCGCGGAGGCGATCCCAGGGCCTGGGACAGAATCCCTCCAGGCGCTCGCCAGCGAACTCGGCGTCGTGATCATCGCCTCGCTTTTCGAGCGCCGTGCGCCAGGGCTCTACCACAACACCGCCGCCATCATTGATGCTGATGGGGCTTTCCTGGGAAAATACCGGAAGATGCACATCCCGGACGACCCGCTCTTCTACGAAAAATTTTACTTTGCTCCAGGCGATCTCGGGTTTCGTGCCTGGGATACAAAGTTTGCCAGGATCGGCGTCTGCATCTGCTGGGACCAGTGGTTTCCGGAGGCCGCCCGCCTCACCGCGCTCCAGGGCGCGCAGATCCTGTTTTACCCGACCGCCATCGGCTGGCATCCGTCGGAGAAAGCGAAGTATGGCGCCCGCCACCACTCGTCGTGGGAGACCGTCCAGCGCGGCCACGCGATCGCGAACGGATGCTACGTGGTCGTCCCGAACCGCGTCGGCCACGAGGCTCCGGACGGGGGCGACGGCATCGAGTTTTGGGGGCAGAGCTTCGTCTGCGATCCCTCCGGACTCATCCTCGCAAAGGCATCTTCCGACCGCGAGGAAGTCCTCGTCGTCGAGGCGGACCTCAGCTCGGTAGATGCCCAGCGCACCCACTGGCCGTTCCTGCGCGACCGCCGGATCGATGCCTACGGCGACATCGCACGAAGGTTCATCGACTGATCAGGAAACCCCCGCTTCCTCCGGGACCGCCCAGAAAAAATCCGCCGGAGGCCGGGCAGATTTCCCGATGAAATGCCATTCGAGGCAGGCCCCGCCCCTTGCTGCGGATTTCTCGAAATGCCTTTACAAGCGATGTCCCTGTTGGGAGATTCCTTGTTAAGGACAAACGAAGCGCGCTGGATGGCTTTTTGTGGATGCCTGCAAATCTCGGAGATCCTCCGAACATTGTGGGCGCATGCATTTGCGCTGGGTTGCTCACATCGGATCACCTGTTCTGATTGTTTGTGCGGCGCCCATTTACACAAGCTCTGAAATCCCGGACCTCTGGGCGGCCGGACAACTTTTTATTTTCAGCATGCCCTGCCGTTTTTGCTTTATTTTTCCAGCCGCCGCCCCGCTGCGGTCCCCGGCCGGTACTGCCGTGCGTCCGGGAGGGTTCAGCCTGCTGGAGCTCCTTGCCGCGGTGGCGGTCATCGCCCTGATGGCGTCGCTTGTTCTGCCTGCAGTTTCGGGATTTTCGTCTGCTGCCGGGCGGCGCGGGGCGGTCAATATCCTGATGTCCACGTTCGAGCATGCGAGGGTTGCGGCGCTGGAAGGCGGGCGTCCTGTGCATGTTATCCTCTACCGCCGCAACTCCCCGGAGCGCGATGCCGTCATGGTCGTCCGCGATCCGGAGGACGGCTTGCCAGGGAGCCCGTTCGATTGCCTCACCAAATGGATTTGCCTGCCCCCGGGCGTCCTTCTGCACGATCCTGGAGCGCCCAATATCCTGAGCCAGACCTTGCCGGCTGGATTTGCTGCGGCCCGCCTCTCTCCGGCCCCGCAGCTCGCGTCCGGCGAGGCGATGAACGTCGTCACCTTCCACGAGTCGGGCGGAGTGGATTACCCCTCCGGCAGCACGCCATGCCGCCAGCTCTATCTCAGCGAGGGATCCCGTGGCGCCGGGGGGAACGAAGCAGCCATCAGCGACCGGAAAAAATCCCAGGGGTCCGGCTTCGAGGTCATCTCGCTCTCGCGCTACACCGGGCGCGCGCAGTTCGACGTCACCGGGATATGAGGGTGGCAGGCAGGACGCTCACGGTTTCTCCCCCCCTCCCGCTCTCCTGCTCGCAGGACCGCCGCAGCGCCAGCGCTGGCTTCTCGCTCTTCGAGATCGTCCTCGCGCTTGGGGTCGTCGCATTCGCCCTCGTCGGCATCGTCGGGCTTTTTCCTGCGGCCATCAAATCCGCGCAGGAGGGACGGCAGGAAACCCGGGCCACGCTGATCGCTCAGCAGATTTTCGCCGATCTGCGTGTTCGCTCGGGAACGACCCGCCTGGTTGTCTGCGGCGGATCGGCATCCGATGTCGGCTCGCTGCGGACAAACTTCAGCCTCGCGGTGGACGGGAGCGCGGAATTTCTGGCATATGACCAGGACGGGGCTGGGATAGAAGGGATCAGTGGATCCGCCTTCACCAACGGGCACGGGCCCGCCTGCTTTCTCGCGGCTGTCAGGGTGGATACCAACACCGGAGATCCAAATCTCGCGCGCGTGCAATCCACGATAGAAACCCCTGCCGCCGCCCCGGTCGCAAACCGGTCGAAATATCAGTTCGTCACGCTGATCCGGCGGTAGCCCGGAGAGATAGAATGGCGGAATCCCATCAATTTTTTCCCCAGGCCGCGCGGCCCGGATGCCGGGGCGGAATCCGCTGGCCGGGCTGCAGGCGAGCCTTCACGATCCTTGAGCTTCTGGTCGCGATGTCCGTGATGGCGCTCCTGCTTGTTCTGCTTCTTGGCATGGTGGGCGGGGCGACGAGGATTTGGCGGGATGGCGAGAGCCGGGCGGATTCGTATCGGGAGGCACGCGCCGCCCTCGGCATCATGGCCCGCGACTTCGGCGGGCTTGCTCCCACAACAAACGCCGGGCATTTCCTGATCAATTCAGACGCTTTCCCGGCCTTGTCGGCGATCAGCAACATCGCCACAAACTCGGCCGTCCTCTTCCTCTCCGCCCTTCCCGCGAGCGCGCAGGATCCCTCGTCGAACCGGAGCGCAACCTGCCAGATCGGCTACTTTTTAGCCTTTGGAAAATCCTCGCCCGTATCGGGTTCCCAGGGAAACTCGATGAACATCTACCGCTACATGCTCAGCGGCGACCCCACATTCTTCCGGCTGGCGGACGTGGCCATGCCGGTTTTTCCGGACGATCTCAGCACGGACTACGACCCGCGGGTCGAGCTCCTCGCCCGCAATATCACAGGCATCACGTTCCGCGCCTACTCGGCCACGAGCGACTCTCTCGCCGCATTCAGCTCCTCGGCGGCCACCCCCGTCCCGGATCTCATCGAGATCTGCATCTCCGCAATCAGCCAGGAGGCCGCAAAGAAGCTGGGCTCGAACAGGGACGTCTGGGAGAACCCCGCCAGCCCCGCCGTCCAGCCGGCTCTCCAAACGTTCACCACCCGGATCCATATCGGGAGCCAGCAATAGCCCGGCGAAACCGACCATCGTGCCAAACCGGAAAAATTACTTGGGAGCGGGCCCCCTGGCCAGCCATCCGGCCGCCAGATCCGCCGTCCGCCCGCAAGCGTCATCGCTCATCACCACCCTCCTTGTTTTGGCCGTCCTCTCGATCATCGTCGTCACATTCCTCCAGAGCATGAGCGTGGAGAGGCGGGCCGCTCAAAGCTGCGCCAGCCGGCTTCAGGCCAACCTCCTCGCGGACGCGGCCGCAGAGGAATGCCTCCAGCGGCTGCTCGCCACCACGACAAATGGCCCGCTCGCGAGCATCTGGGACCGCGACCCCGCCGGCAACCCCTACCTCTTTCTCGGAAAGCGAACGCTTCGCGCCGGCCAGGTCGTCACATCAAGAATTCCCGTTTTCTCAACCGCAGCAGGAGGATTCTCCGCCTTTGAAAACCTATCGGCCCCTCAGATCG
The DNA here is from genome assembly GCA_037127695.1 of Verrucomicrobiia bacterium. GTDB lineage: Bacteria > Verrucomicrobiota > Verrucomicrobiia > Chthoniobacterales > Terrimicrobiaceae > QYQL01. The sequence continues at coordinate 52,711 of JBAXXX010000013.1, forward strand.
CCACGGCCGCAGTGAGCGTTGCTGACCGGGATGCCCGAGGGAACCCGGTCGCGCGCTCCGTGCCAGCCGGGGCGGATCTTGTCGCGAAAATGAATGCCGCATCGCCAGCGCATGCGAGCGGGATGGTCGGGCTGATGGACGGGCAGAGCCCCCGCCCGCTGCCGGTCAACTGGATCTATGTCCAGAATATCAGCGGGCGGGTGATCGGGCGATACGCGTTCTGGGGAGATGACGAGTGTAGCAAGCTGGACCTTCGGTTTGCCGGCCAGGCAGCAAATGCCAGCGGCATTCACAGTCGGGGAAACGGAACAAACCTTTCCGACCTCTCCCTCCTGGTTCTGACAAATGCCCCCGTCCGGGCAACGGCCGGCGACATCTCCAACCTGCTGGCATTGCGGACGCAGGCGGTTCCGGATGCTGCGCTCGTCCAGTATCCGCTTACCCCCGGCGCTGCTGGGGTGGACCCGGAGACCTGGCAGCGGATGCGGCCCTACGTCACCGTCCACTCGTTGCATGACGACCGGTCGCCCGATGGCAGGCGGCGGCTGAACCTGAACGATGCAGTCACGGAATCCTCCTCGGCCGAGCGCATCCAGGCCGAGACCCTTGCGATCCGCGATGCCATCACCGGCAGCCTGCCCACCTTCGGGCTCAGGTTCTACTCTGCCGATGCGGGTGTCGCCACCAGCCCGCCCGCATCCCGCCAGCTAGCCTATGTCACAAAAATTGCGGCCAACATCCGGGACTCTATCGATGCGGATCCGGTAGCGACGATCATCCTGGCCGACGGCTCCGCCTGCACGACCAATGCTCCGAGTTTTCTCCCCTATGCGGCGGTGGATGCAGACCTTCCCATAGCATTCGGAAAAGAGGGCGGGCCGTTCCTCTCGGAGTATTTCCGGATCGTGAGGGTGATCTCCCCGACGCCACATCCTCCAGCAAGCCCTCCGTCCGCGCCAGTCCTCATCAATATCACCGTCCGCTTCGCCCACTACATCGAGCTTCATAACCCGACCGGCAGCGCGATCTCGTTCGCCGGCCTCGGCCCGGATCCCTTCGTCATCCTTTCCAATAGAAGGTCGTGGAACAACAATGCCGACGGAGGTTCGCCCTCGGTCCTCCGGCCGGCGGATATCAAGATCCGGCTTCCGCAAAACTTCTCGATTCCGGCAGGTGGATTTGCTGTCCTGACGACCGACGGCCCGCCCTGGAGGGACTCGCAGGCCGATTTCATCGGGGCGGCCGACAACAGGTATGTCATTCCCCCTGGCCCGGGGCCGGGACAATGGGAGCTGGTCAATGCGGAAGGGCATGAGGGAGAGAAGGCGCTGCCGCTGGAGTCCGGGTTCGAGGATTATGCGGTGAGCGTTGCGGCAACCAGCCCCGACCAATACGACCTTCAGAATTGCGCGCCGGCAGATGCCGATTATTCCGCCCAGCGCGAGCGGCTTGTCTTTGGAAACCGCGACGGCATCATCGACTACACCCTGCGGATATTTACCGACCAGGGTCGCTATCTGGGCCGCAACCTGAAGAACCCGGCATGGTCTTGCTCGTATCTGGCTGACGACAAGACCGACAGCAGCAACACGGCGGGAGAATCCGATACGCAGCCGCGGTTCACGCGCGGGGATGTCCGCTCGAATACCGAGGTCTCCCGGATCGCGCCAAATACTTCCGCGTGCTGGAAGGCGGGCGGGACCGCCTACGGAAACACGCTCGCGGCGGCCGCGCAGCAGCAGACCCTCGGCCGGGCCAACTACCATACCGGGCAAAACCATTCCGGAGTCGCCCTCTGGCGGCAAGGCTGGTACGAGGCCACCTCCGATCCTGCAGGCAACCACTTTGTCGGCAACAAAAAGCTCGGCTCGCTGGGCGAGCTGGGATCGGTCGCAGATCCCGCACGGCATGACATCGATGGGTTCAGATCACAGGGCGCCACCTTGAGGGTCGGCCATTCGGACGCCCCGGCGAATAACCGTGCCAACTCGGCGGGCGCAAATTATCTCAACTGGCTTGGCGGGAGGGGGTCCGATGACGTGGCCTCGGCGGCCTACCTGCGGAACGCCTTCCTTCTCCTAGATGTCTTCAGGACCGACGGGATTACCGCCGGGCGAGTCAACCCGAACAGCATCGTCCGCGATCCCGCAGGCCTCGCACTGCGCTCGGCAATGGACCAGTTCGTCTTTGAATCCGCTGCCGCGAGCCAGGCTTCCTCGGCGCTCGCCGGCCGCAGGCTGAACGCGGCGGACACGATTTCCTCCCTGCAAAGCTTCGCGGGCAACCCCGCAAACGGATTCCTTGTTTCTGTTGGCGACCTTTCCCGATCCCCTGTCTTTTCCACCTCGACAAATGCTTTGGCCGGAGTCCCGATGCTCGGGGTTTCGGATGCCGGGCGCGAGGAGTTCATGCGGCGGTCGGCCAACCTCCTCACCACCCAGAGCTTGGCCTTCACCATTTTTATCAGGGCGCAGGCCGGAAGCTTCGACCGAAGCCCGGCCGGGACCGACCGCTTCCGGGTCAAGGCCAGCGCGTCGCGCGAAATGGTCGTCCAGCTTCAGCCGGTTTACCCTCCGGCAGCCGACCCGCTCGCCCCGGCCGCCCCGCATCACTGGAATATTTTGTATCCCAGCACCCTGAGCTACTAGCCAATACCCACCATGAAGCAGCTCCTCTTGCAAATCCTCTCCTGCTCGCTGGCCGTCCTTGCGGCGAACGTCCTCGCACGGGCGCAGGCGCCGGCAGCCAAGTCGGAACGCTCCAGCGAGGCAACCGTCAAAATCCTGAACGTCTGCGATACGGCGCAGCTCGAACGGTGGCGCACAGGACTGGATCTGAAATTCATGGGACGGGCGATCGGGAAGGACATCCGCCTCGGCGAGTCCGGGCCTGCCGGGAAAATCTCCTTCGCAGGAAAGGATTCCCTGGAGGTCTTCCGCCACGGGCCGGACGCTCCGCCGCTGGCCCGCGTGCCTGCCAACTTCAAGCCCGGCGGGAAATATGCCTTCGTGATCATGGGGCAGTTGGATGCAGGCTCCGCCGCCCTGGAGGTTCGCGCCATCGAGGAATTTCCGATCCCGCCGGAGAGCCTCCGCCCCGGACGGTGCCGGGTGCAGATCCTCAACGCCGTGCAAAAGTTTCCTGTCACGTTAGAAATCCTCCAGCAGAAATCCGCCCCGATGGCCTTCGGAGAAATCCGCGAGCTCTTCTTCCTGCCTGGAAAATTGGATCTCGCCCTCCTGTTTCCGGACGCTCGAGGCGAGACCGCCCGGATCCCCGCGAGCCTCCTTGCCAAGGCTGGAGATAGCTACACGCTCGTCATCCATCCGTCTGCCGAGCGCCCGGACCGCCCGGATTTGGCGCGATCCCATTCCGCCGAACGGCCCGCAGAATCCGACTGATCCCCCCCCGCGCACTTCGCGCCATCCGTCCCTTTTCCCAATTTCGTTTGCCGAGCCAACTCATTCTGCACGCATGCACGGAGCCCTTGGATTGGATGGAGGGCAGTATTTCAACAGGGAAGACCCCTTTTCAGTAATAGGCGATGCGGGCTGGGCTGTGGTATTGTCTGCGGGAAATCTTTGAGGTGGTTATTACGGGAGGCGAATTATGAATACGCGATGGATGCAGATCCGAGTGATGGCGATGACGCTCTGTTCGGCGGCGTTGGCGAACCTGGCATGGGCGGCCCCTGCCGATGTTCATGTCGACTTGACGATCACGCTCCCGGAAGGGGAGACGGCGGACTCGGTAAAGGTCGAATTCCCGAAACTGAAGTTTAACAAGCGTGTTCTCATGAGCTACACCATGGACGATGGAGTTGCCGGGGCATACTGTCGAATCTTCACCGCCATCAACAAAAAATGGGATGACACCCTGAATTTCTGCCATCAAGGCGTTTCTCCGTCTACCGGATCCATGTTCGAGAAGACATTGGGCTACACGGACGGCACGGGAATTGAGAAACGTTTTGCGGCAGGGGTGGCGATCTGGCCCCAGGCGGGGAACAAGCAGATGGCTAACTTCATGCTCAAGGAAAAGCCGCCTGCCGACTGGCGGGACCCGTACCTGAAGTGGTATGAAATTCCTTTGCTTCTGGATTTCGGGTTTTCCGTCTACGAGCACAACACGGCTACGGATGATCCCAAGGATGTGGCCAAGATCGCGGCAGGGTTCGTCCACTGTCAGGAGATTACCCGCAAGGAACTCAACGGACGCGGCTTCAAGGTGCTGATGGAGCCCGACGGCAACTACGCCTATTGTGAGGCCTCTCTGCTCTACCCGCCGATCAAGATGACCTGCAACCAGGGGCGCGGCAACTCCAGGATACATCATCCGCTGACGGATGAGGTCGAGTTTGAAAAAACGGTGATCCAGCGCCGGTTCCCGACTGAGAAGACGCCCGAGGAGGAGCTCGCGTATTGCCGGAAGAACCACGACGACGCCAATCCGGCATGGTATCACCTGTCGACGCACCGGCCAGGCCAGTTCATGCAGGACGTGCTCCGCATGATTAACGACGCCTTTGGCAAGGATGGTGTCGACGATATCTGGTTCGCTACTTGCGATGAGTATTACGAGTATGTGTTCATGAGGAAGCATGCCGCCATCACGGTCAAACCGAAGGGACGGCAGGTGTCGGTTTCGCTCACGATCCCGCAGGGTGAAGACTTCTACTACAACGACCTGTCGCTGCTCGTCAGCGGCATCAAGGCGCCCGGTCGGACCGATGTCTCCGCCGGAAGCAATGTGAATGCTCTTTCCTGGGCAAAGGCCGGTGAAGCGCTTCTGGTGAACGTCGGCTTCAACCCGCTGGTTCTGGAGCGGGCCCAACGCTATACAACCCGGTTCGAGGGCAGCCGCCTGGAGGGGGACCGCGAGGATGCCCTCTATTTTGTCAGTCAGCTCCGGAAGGAACTCCAGCCGCCATACCGTTCGCGGATCGAGACGGTGACGCTTCGCGCGCCGTTGATCATTGAGGAGATGTCGGTCGGGAAGGGGGTGGGAAAAGGCCCTGCGTGGACGTTCCCAATTTCCTTCAAGAGCAACCGGGTCCCGACGGAATACAAGGCGCTTGATCACCGGGATCATACCTTGGAGAAGTGGTCGAGCTTTCAGGCCGGCCAGCCTGCCGAACTCAAGATCAGATCCATGTCCACCAACGAGGCGCAAACCGTCTATTTTATCATCCGGGACGAGGAAAACACCTCTGAGATGATGGCGAAGCAAATCCTGATGTCGGAACACAGGTAGGCCAGCTCGGGCCGAAGTGAACTCTCCCCCGACTAAAGTAGAGCCTGTCCGGAAAGAGGGATTTTTTGAAAGCCCCAGTTTTTTGGCAGCAAAACACCACTACATAGAGACGCGCTCGAGCGGAAAAATTTCCCGAAACTTCATTTTTCAACGACTTACGCAAAAAACGCCATTTTTTGGCACCCCTCTCTTGTGGTGTCTTATTCGATCAGGAATCAGCGGGCTTTTAGGCCGCCTTG
>JBAXXX010000014.1:0-57235 GCA_037127695.1 Verrucomicrobiia bacterium
CGAATACCACGTCTTCCAACGCGTTGACGACGGGGCCACACAATGGCTGCCCATCGGCCAAACGGCGCGCCTGAGCCACCCGTTGGCCGTGCTGATCGGACCGGGAATCGAGGCCGGGCCGATTCTGGCGCTGGCCGCAGAGATTTTCGGCAGCCAGCCGGCCGACACTTGAAACGATGGACCGGGCGTTTCACTTCAGCCTGTCGGATTTCAGCTTCGCTTTTTTGAGCATCCTGCTCGAAGGCCTGCCATTTCTTCTGTTCGGGACGATCATTTCCGGTCTGATCGATCAATTCCTGCCGGCCCGGCTGATGGCGAGGCTGCTGCCGCGCAACCCGTATGCGGGCGCGATGGTCAGCGGGTTGCTGGGCCTCATTTTTCCGATGTGCGAGTGCGGGGTGGTTCCCATTATCCGGCGGCTGATGGCCAAGGGCCTGCCGGCGTCGAACGCGATTGCCTACATGCTCTCCGCCCCTATCGTGAACCCCATCGTCGCGATCAGCACCTATGCCGCTTTTCGTGGTCAGGCCCCGATGGAAATCACCCTCCTGCGGCTTGGCTTGGGGTATGGTGTGGCGGTGGCTGTCGGCATGGTCGTCCACAATCTGCCGCTCGGTCGCGTGCTGCGCCAGAGCGTGATTGCCGACATCGCGCAACCGCAGGGGCTCGCCGGACATGCGGCGGTGGGTGGAGCCGGAGAGCGCTTGTGGGGGGCGCTCCACGTCTGTGTCGGCGACTTCTTGAACATGACGGCCTATTTCGTTCTCGGCGCTGCGGCCGCGTCTCTTTTCAACACATCGGTCAACCAGGACTTCATCGTGCCGCTCGCGATGAACGACTGGCTCGCCACCGGCTCGATGATGGCCCTCGCCGCCACGCTTTGCCTGTGCAGCACGACGGATGCCTTTATCGCCGCGACGTTTTCCATGTTTCCGACCGTCGCAAAACTGGCGTTCATTCCCATTGGGTCTGATACCCCGAAGCTTGCTTCGGCTTTGTTTGGTGGTCTTCTGAATTCATATTCTTAATGCCTCGTGGGCTTGCCCCGAGGTTCTTTACGGTGTTCGGCCCGATGGTTGATCTCAAACTGATCTTTCTCTATTCATCAATCTTCCGGAAACGCTTCGTGCTTGGGCTGGTCGTCGGCCTGTTTGTGGTGATCGCCCTTCTCTGCATGAGGCTTCGTGTCGTTTGGCCATGAATTCCACCTTCCATCGTTTCCTCACAGCCGGGGTGCTCGCCGCATGGGGCAGTATCCTTCTCACCATCTATTTTACCGGTCGGATCGGCGCATATTTGCATCCCACTTTTCAGCCTTTTGCGCTGGTCGCCGGATGCATGCTCCTCTGCTTTGCCTTCCTCGTGGTGATCGCGCCGGACGTCAACAATGCACACAGCCCCGCCGCACGTTCGTCCGTGCGGAGCGTTATCACATCGCTCATTCTCATTGCACCGCTGCTGCTCGCGTTCGCAAATACCTCGGACAGCTTCGGCGCAAGCACGGTGGCCAATCGCGTGTATGTCCAGGATCTTGCGCAACTTCCCGGTGACCAGTCAGCAAATTCGTCCCCGGAAGACCAATACCTCCTGCCAAAAAACGAACAGGGGCAGGTTCGGGCCCAGGTGGTGGATTTTCTCTACGCGGCGAAACTCCCGGACCTCCGGGATCAACTCGACAACAAGCCGGTCGAAGTGACCGGCCAGTTGATGCCGGCGAAGAGCGACAACCCCAAGGGCAACCGCTACGTGGTGGTTCGCCTGATGATGACGTGCTGTGCCGCCGACGCCCAGCCCGTCGTGCTGCCCATCGAACCGCAACAAAAGCCTGACCTCCCTGACATGACCTGGGTGAAGGTCACCGGAAAGGCCGCATTTCCCGTGGAAGGCGGGAAGCGCAAACCCCTTATCCAAAACGCCGTGATCGAAAAGATCGATCCGCCCGAAAAAACCTATCTTTACTGATGCCGCCGGATTTGGGCCACATGCACATGAAACGCATCCGGATGGTTCAGACGAAAACGCCCCGAATCGTATCGGCAAACGCTTCGCTTACTCGGACAGGGCCTTCCGGAGCACGCCGAGATTTTTCCGCATGGCGGTGAGGTAGGCATCACGGGCCTTGTCGGGCTCGCGCGGACCCGTGACAACCGGATCGAGGATGCTCACCGGAACGCCGGTTTCCCGCTCGATGACCTCGGCGCTTCCGGAGGGATACTGCGGCTCGGCGAAGAGGGCGTGGACCTTCTGTTTTCTGACGAGATCGATGGTCTCGGCCAATTCCTTTGGGTTGGGCGCGGCGCCCGGCTCCCGCTCGATGACCCCGACAATGTTCAATTTGAACTCGCTGGCAAAATACGGAAACGCCTCGTGGAACGTGACGATGTCGCGGCTTTTCAATCCATCCAACGCGGCGTGCATTTCCCTCCGGAGAGCATCCAGCTTCGCCACGTAGGCGGCGGCATTTTTCCGGTATTGTTCGGCATGTTCGGGGTCGGCTTTGGCTAGGCCGGATGCGATATTTTTCACCTGCTGGATCGCCCCAGAGATCCCCACCCAGATGTGCGGATTGTCCTCGAAAGCGAGCTTGATCCCTTTGCTGGCCTCCACAACCTTGAGTGATGGCGATTGCTTTACCGCCTTGTCAACGAACGACTCCATGCCGGCACCGTTCGCCACAAAGATCTCCGCTCCAGCAAGTCTTTTCATGTCGCCCGCCGTGAGCGAGTAGTCGTGCAGGCAGCCGACAAACGGTTCAGTGAGGCAGGTCACGTTCACGCCCGGCATGTCCCCGACCACGTTCAGAGTGCTCACATACATCGGGTAGAATGAGGTGAGAATTTCGACGGGCTTGGCAGCTGCAGCGCAAAGTCCGAGCAGGGAAGCTGCGACGATCGCCGCAGCGGATTTCAGGCGAGGTTTTTTCATGGATTTCTCGTGTTAGAAAGTGATCGCAGCGCGCCCGCCAATGACGAGCGCGTTGTTGAGATTTGTGCTCCCTCCGGGATTGATGATGTATTGGAGGTCGGGCTGCAGGATGAGCCAGCGCGTGATCTCGGCTTGGTAGGTGAATTCGATGACCATCTCGGCACCGATGGGATTCACCCCGTCGTCCTTGAGGGATGTCCTCGCCCCATTGCTGAGTTGGGCGTAGCCGAATCCGATGCCGATGGTATCATTGTCACGCGTCGGGATGAGCCCCTTGTAGCTGAGGCCGGTGTCGAAATAAAAATTGATGAAGTTGCGGTCGGCAGGGGGGAATGCCACGCGACCAAAAAAACCGAGGCCCTGATCTGATTTCTCCAATGCCACCGGAGACTTGAAGCTCTTGCCGCTTTTTCCGTTCACGACCGACTTGCCTTCTTTTGTCAGGCCGGCAGGCTCGCCCGGTTCGCGGTAGAGCATCTGGTCGAGAACAACATAAAAGCCGGCATTGCCCGAACTTGTTGAATCGGCGAGAGCATCCGCACCCTGCCCGGTCTGCAACCAGACGCCGGGTTTGATCTGACCCGGAAGTCCGGCCTCCTCCTCTCGGTGGTTCCAGCGGAATTGAGCCTCGCTCAGGAGCGTGTAGCCTGTCTCCGCATCCAGGTCCCACCGAAAGCCGTGGCGGTTGACATCCTGCGCGAAGACATTGCCTTGGAAGGCGGCTGTCTGAAATGTGAACCAATCCACAGGGTGCAGCGCGAGCCTCGCCCCGAGCGTCCCCATCGGGTATCCTGGCCCCCCATTCGGGATGTTCATGTAGGCGAATGCGGGCCATCCGAAAGTTCCGTTGATGAACAGTCCGGAATAGTCGGAGATCAAGAATTCGGAGTCCGCCGAAAGCTGCCCGAACCGGATCGAAATCCTGTCATCAACGAGTTCCTGCTGGAACCAAAGCTCGAACATCCGCAGCGTGTTGAATCCCGCAATGTTCGAGATCGTCAGGAAATTCCCAACCAGATCCTCGCTGGCGTCCCGCCCGCTCAGCCAGAGCCACGTCGTGCTCACGCTCGCCCCCTGCCACCCGATGGCCTTCTCGAGATCCACCCCGGCACCAAAATCCAGAAGCCCGGTGTACACCGTCCCGGTCTTCACCCCGCCCGTCGTGTTTCCCCAAACCTCCACGGTGTATCCGCCAAAAACCTCAACACCCTTGTCCGAAAGCAGCGGACGTGTTCCCAGCCAATCTCCGGTGACCTGGTTTCTCTCCAAGACCGGCGCGGCCTCCGTGGTGTCCGACCGCTCGGCCCGGATCGCTCCCGACGAAAGAAGCAGGGCGGCTGCGAAAGGAAAAAAACGGTTCGCTCTCGTGTGGGGTGTTTTCATAGATGAGAATCTGTTATCATTCCATGCTTAATGATAGTCAAGTATCATGTAAAAATATTTTCCCCTCATTTCGTCTCCAAGAGACAGGGATTGATCCTTCTCCCGTGGTGGCGTTTAATGGTCGGCGTGGATAGAAACACTAGGCAAAAGCGGGCTATCGAATCCGTCCTTCGCAATCACGCCAACCCGCTCTCCCCGGCCGAAATTCTGGAATTTGCCTTGAAGGAAGTGCCGACCATCGGGATCGCCACGGTCTATCGGTCGCTCAAGTCGCTCTCGAAAGACGGGCAGGTCGTATCCGTCGAGATCCCCGGTGAGCCTCCCCGATATGAGCGCGCGGACAAGGGACACCATCATCATTTCTTGTGTCGGACGTGCGGAGAGGTTTTCGATTTGAAAACGTGCCTGGATGGCATCAAGAAAATGGCCCCGGCGAAGTTTCGGGTTGATGATCACGAAATCATTCTTTACGGGGCCTGCAAGGATTGCGCGCCAAAGAGCAGGTCCGGCAAGCGGCGGGTGGCAGAGCATTCCCACTGAGGGATATATCTCTCATGCCCGGCATGCCTCCAATCCCGACACGATTTCGTCCCTCTGCAAGTTCCTCCCGATGAAAACCGCCTGAGTGAGCCGTTCGTCATTTGCCCACGCCTGCCCGAGAGTAATGCGGAACATACCGTGAACGCTTTGAAAAACCATGCGCTCCGGCACATCCCGGATGGAGATGATCCCCTTGCTGCGGAAAAGATCCTCCGAATGACTCTCCACAAATTCTGCCAGCCAGTCACGGAAGTTGTCCCCGTCCAGATCACCTGGGAGTGTGAGGGAAACGGTTTGAATCTCGTGCTCTCGGGTTGTGTGGGACGGTTTTGTCTTCCCGTTTTTTGAACGCCCGACGACTCCTCGCGCGATCCGTTTTAAATCGAACCCGCCGATATCGAAAATCTTTTCGGCAGGCACTTTGGCGTCCTGTGCGAAAATATGTTCGCAACCGGCATTGATGCTGGCCATGGAATCCATGACATGCCGCAGAACTGTCTCTGATACGAGGTCCACCTTGTTGATGACCAGCAGGTCTGCATAGGCGACCTGCTCGCCCAGCTCATTTTCGATCACCGCCACCCGCTTGCGGTCCATTGTGGCGAGCAGATGGTTCATCAAGGTCGTTTTTCCCGAACCCAAAAAGCCGGAAAGAACGGTCACGGGAAGTCGGTCGTCGGAAGATTTCATAAATAGAGCTTGCTTGATATTGGCATATGCTCATTATTGTCGAGAAGAAAATGATTTCCCTGACGATCCTTTCCGAAAACACCGCGCGCGGTGCCGGGCTTCTCGGCGAACACGGGCTCTCCTACTGGCTTGAGACCGGCACCCACCGCGTGCTCTTCGACACCGGGCAGGGGATGGTGCTGGAAAAGAATGCCGCGAAACTCGGCATCGATCTCGGGCAGGCGGATGCGATTGTGCTCAGCCACGGGCACTACGATCATGTTTCCGGGCTGCCTGACGCGCTCGAAGCCGCGCCCGATGCCGCGCTTTGGTTCCACCCGGCAGCCACGGAGGAAAAGTTCATCCGCTCGCCGAAAGGCACACCGCGGCGGATTTCGACCGATTTCATGGAGGCCGGAGATTTTGGAAAATCCCGGATCGTGCATCGTGTGACCGAGCCCACCGAGGTCGTACCTGGCGTTTGGGTGACGGGCGGAATTCCCCGGACGAATGATTTTGAGGATGTGGGCGGACCGTTTTTTCTGGACGAGGAACTCACCGTGCCAGATCCGATGGCTGATGACATGGCGGTTTTCCTGCCGAAGCCGGACCGGCTTTCCGTCATTTATGGATGCGCCCACGCGGGAGGCATCAATACGCTGGATCACATCCGCAGCCATGCTGGCCATCTTCCTGTGGAGACGCTCCTCGGCGGGCTTCATCTGGCCGCCGCCTCCCCGGAGCGGATGGCTCGCACGGTCGCGGCACTCCGAATCCACGCACCGCAAAGCATGGGATTCTGTCACTGCACAGGCATCGCCGCTACGGTTTGCCTGTGGAACGAATTTCCGGAGAGGTGCTTCCAAGCCCACGCCGGGCTGAAAATAGACTTCGCGGAATGACACAACCCCCAGCCAACTTTGAGCCGAACGAAAAGACCCTCTTATGAAAAAGGACATGAACACTCGCAAAAAGATCAATCTGGTTTTTGTCTGTTCGGGTGCGGCAGACGTTGGGGAACTCACGGATCGCGCAGCGCGGCAGCTCCGCCAAGAGGGCCATGGAACGATGTCGTGCTTAGCCAGCATTGGGGCGCGGGATTCTGATATTTCCTTCAACGCGGAGATCGCGGATCGCGTCCTGCTTATTGACGGTTGTCCCAAAGCCTGTGCTCGCCGCACATTTGCAGAGGCAGGCCTCAGCCGCTTCACGCATTTTCATCTGAATGAAGCGGGGTTGCGCAAGGGTCACAGCCCGGTTACTGCGGAAAATATTCAACGTGTGGTGGATCACGCAGCAAAGCTGCTCGCCGGTGACATCCCTAAACCGTGATGAGCAGAAGACAAATGCGGCGTTGATGCCGAGGGTAAAAGCGATGTGGAAGCTAATGATTCCGGCGCGGCTGCGCCGCTTTTATGGCCAGAGCCGGCGGTCGACGGGCGGCATTTGTCTCGGCTCTTCATAGGATGTTGCTGCGATTCCCCGTCGATTCCAGCCCCGAGAAGCGCCTCGATAATGATCTGGTGAGCGAAGCTGGCGGCTCCGGCGGCAAGATGGCTGGCAAGATCGGCTGCCGCTCTCGTTTATCCAGGCTAGCGGCCCTCGACCAGCTGCGGGCCGGATCCGAGCGATGCGTGCTGGGCGCCGGATGCTGAGAAATGCTCGAGGGCCATCTGCAGGCGCTGCTGCATGATCGTGTCGATCTGATTGGCCATCGGGGCTGGGGCAGGCATCAGCGTGCCCGGAGGAACCCATGCCCGACCGGTGAAATTATCTGGAACGGATCCGCCCGGCACCATGCGTGGGCTGTCGGCCACAAACATCCTTCCGCCGATAGGTGACAGCGCGACCATCTCGACATGGCCGAAATACCCTCCCGGAGTTCCCCGGGGAGGCTTCCCGAGAAGGCGGTCGCCAAGATAGACCAGCACGCTGCCCAAGGGGGCGCGCCAGGGAGAGGAAACCTTCACGGATTTCCACCCGGCATCAGCAAGGATTTTTTCCCATTCCTGACCGTTCCCGGGTTTCAGCCCCCGGCCGACTCCTGATTGGTTGAGGAGCGAAAGCATCGCCCGCCCGCACCATCCGGAGGGGATGTCGTCGCTTGCGCTCGTCAGCGTCGCCTGCCGCAGCGTGTCGCCCCTGAGGAGGGGGTTGGCGGCCAGGGCCGCAAGCGGGAGCAGCAGGGAAGAAAATAGGATGGCCCGCAGAAAGTTCACTATCCTCCTGTATGTCAGATCCCGGCTTCCACAAGAAAAAAGGATCAGGCTTTGACCCTCTCGATTTCGGCACCGAGCCCGTTGAGCTTTTCGTCGATGGATTCATACCCGCGGTCGATGTGGTAGACCCGGTTGACCTCGGTGATCCCCTCTGCCTGGAGCCCTGCGAGCACGAGCGCGGCGGATGCCCGGAGGTCGCTGGCCATCACCGGTGCGCCGCCGAGCCTCTCGACTCCGTGGATGACGGCGGTCTGGCCCTGGAGCTCGATGTTGGCGCCCATCCGCTTGAGCTCTGCGACGTGCATGAACCGCTGCGGAAACACGTTGTCGGTGACCACGCTGATCCCGTCGGTCGTCGCCAGGAGCGCGCACATCTGGGCCTGCATGTCTGTGGGGAACCCCGGGTAGGGGAGGGCGTCCAGCTTGAGGGCGCGGCGGGATCCGTTCGGCTTGATCGTGATTCTGTCGTTTCCGGACTCGATGTTGAACCCGGCTAGCGAGAGCGATTCCGTGACGGCCCTGAGATGCGCTGGCTCCACGCGCGTCAGCGTGACCCCGTCGCCGCAGATGGCCGCAGCCGCAAGAAATGTCCCCGCTTCGATGCGGTCCGGGATGACCTCATGCTCGGCTCCGTGCAGTTCCTTGACCCCCTCGATGATGATCCTGCGGGTTCCTGCCCCCTCGATCCTCGCTCCCATCGAGATCAAAAAATTGGCGAGGTCCACGACTTCCGGTTCCTCCGCCGCGCCGTCGATCACCGTCGTTCCATCGGCCAAGACGGCAGCCATCATCACGTTGTCGGTTCCCAGCACGGTCGAGCCGAATTTCCCACGCAGGTTGATGATCGCGCCCCGCAGCTCTGGGGCGAGGACTTTGACATTGCCGGACTGGACCCGGACGGCCGCCCCGAGGGACTCGAACCCGCGCAAGTGCAAGTCGATCGGTCGGTCGCCGATGATGCACCCGCCGGGGAGCGATACTGTGGCCTCCTTCTCGCGCCCGAGCAATGGGCCCAGGATGCAGACCGACGCGCGCATTTTGCGCACGATATCGTAGGGGGCATCGGTGGTGACTTTTTCGGCCTTGATCGTCACGACCCCGCTCGCGCGCTCGACCTCGCAGCCGAGCTCGCTGAGGATCGTGAGCATGTAGTGGATGTCGCTCAGATCGGGCACGCGGGAAATGACGCAGGGCTCGCGCGTCAGCAGCGCCGCTGCCAAAATCGGAAGCGCGGAATTTTTTGATCCGCTGATCCGGACCGACCCGCTGAGGCGGCGGCCTCCGTGAACAAGAATTTTATCCATGTCTGGCGATGAGAAACCTTTCGATCCCCTGATAATCCCGGCGGATCGAAATGTCGCGAAAATTTTCCTGCGAGGCGATCTGCTGGGCGCCGGCTGCCTGGCCGGATCCGATTTCGAGGGCGATCAGCCCGCCCGGGGCGAGCTTGGCTGCGGCCTCGCCGGCAAGCCTTCGAATGATCGCGAGCCCGTCGGAGCCGCCGTCGAGAGCGATCTGCGGGTCATGCCGCACCTCGCGGGAAAGCGAGGCGATCTCATCGGATGGGATATATGGCAGGTTGGCGACGACCGCGTCGATCGGGCCTGGGACGGCGGAGAGAAGGTCGGATTCCAGGAACGTGATGCGTCCGGTGAGGCCGTGGCGCTCCGCGTTTTCTCGGGCCAGCTCGAGCGCGTCCGGAGAGATCTCGCAGGCTGTGATTTCCGCCAGCGGGCGCTTGAGCGCAAGGCTCAGCGCGATGACCCCGCTGCCGGTGCCGACGTCCACGATGCGGTCAAGCAGGCTCTCGGCAAGCAGGAGCTCGACGAGCTGCTCGGTCTCCGGGCGCGGGATGAGCGCCCGCGCGTCGGTGGCGAAGACGAAGCCCATAAAGTCCACCGTTCCGAGCAGGTGCTGGAGCGGGATTCCCTCCGACCGGCGGCGGACGAGATCCCGCAGCGGCGCGCGCTCGGCCTCGCCGAGCGTACGCTCGAACTCGAGGTAGAGCCCGATGCGGTTCTTCATCGCCAGAACGTACGCGAGGAGGTGCTCGGCATTCAGGCGCGGGCTTTCGACACCTTGCTTGCGAAGGTAATCGGTTGCCGCATTCAGAACTTCAAGGACAGTCATTTTTTTATATGCCAGGCTGGCGCTCCGTCTGGCGCGCATCCCTGACCCCTGCGCGAACCGCAGAAAAGCTTGGTCAGGGGATGCTCGGGCCACGGCCGCTCCGGCACGTTCTTAGCGCATTGCCGGGAACTCGCCAGCTATTTGCGCGAACCGCCGCTTGCGCGGGGCGCAATTCCCGCTATGCTGCCTGGCATGTTTGAGCTGACGCGGAGCGAACAGGCGCTCGTTGCAGGGTTGGTCTTCATCTTTTTGCTTGGCTTCGGGGTCAAGCAATGGAGGGAGTCCACGCCGATTTCCTCCGTCACGTCCCAGGAGCCCTGAACCCATGCAGACCGCCGCATTCCAAGAAGCCGTTGAAGCCGTCTCTCGCGACGACCGCAGATACCACCCCGAGTCGTACCTTTTCCTGCGGGACTCGCTCGATGCCACGCTCAAAAGGCGGAAAAAACCCCAGGCGGAAACCGGCGGGCATGTGGCGGCGTCCGAGCTCGTCGAGGGGGTCCGCCTCCATGCGATCCATGAGTTTGGGCCGATGGCGATGACCGTGCTCGATTATTGGGGGGTGAGATCGTGCGAGGATGTCGGGCAGATGGTTTTTAATCTGGTCGCTGCCGGGGTCTTCGGAAAAACCGACGACGATACGCTCGAGAGCTTCGCGGGAGGGTTCGATTTTTACAGCGCTTTCGTCGTGCCGTTTAAATCCGGGAAACTTCCTTTGAACGCTTCGGCATCGGAGAGCGTCCGAGGTGGAGAATGAAACTGATGCTTGTGACTCTCGCCGCCGCCGCGATGCCAACTTGCCAGGTGAAACCTCCTTCCCTGCCGGATTCCAACGCGCGCGTTTTCCACTACGAGAACGGGCTTTCGCTGATCGTCGAGGAGGATCGCAGCGCTCCGGTGGCAAGCGTCCAGGCCTGGTGCGGGACCGGGAGCATCCACGAGGCGGGCCGGATGGGGGCCGGGCTCTCGCACATCCTCGAGCACATGCTTTTCAAGGGCACGGAAGCCCGGCCGCCGGGGGCGATCGCCAGCGAGGTCCAGAACCTGGGAGGCTACATCAACGCCTACACGTCGTTCGACCGCACGGTTTACTGGATTGATGTGCCGTCCGACGGGGCATCGAAAGCGGTCGAGATCCTTGCGGACACGATGATGAACGCGACCCTTCCGGAACAGGAATACCTGAAGGAGCAGGAAGTCATCCGCCGCGAATTCGCCATGGGCTTTGACGACCCGGGCCGCCAGAGCTCGCAGCTCCTCCTCCGCACGGTTTTTTCCGAGAGCCCGCTCCGCCACCCGGTCATCGGCTACCTGGACGTCTATAACAAGCTGACCCGCGACGACGTCCTCCGCTACTATAAATCCCGCTACGTTCCGAACAACCTGACATTTGTCGTCACCGGCGATGTGGATGCGCTGAAAATCCGCGATGAGCTTGGGAAGCTGTTCGAGTCGCAGCCGCGGCGCGCGATCGACCCGGTCTATGTTGCCCAGGAGCCGGTGCAGCTCGGGCGGCGGGACGCGCATGAGGAATTTCCGACCGAGCTGAGCCGGCTGTCGCTTGCCTGGAGGATTCCGGGGCTCACGAACCCGGACACTCCGGCCCTGGAAATTCTCGGAGAGATCCTCGGATCGGGGACCAGCTCGATCCTCAACCGCGAAATTCGCGAGCGCAAGCAGCTCGCCCACTCGGTGAGCGCCGGAATGCTCTCGATGCAAAACGAGGGGGTCTTTGTCATCCAGGCAATCGCTGATCCCGGCCATCGCGAGGCCGTCGAAAAAGAAGCCCTCGCGCTCGTCGAGCAGGTGAAATCCCGCAGCGTCAGCGCGGAGGAGCTCGAGCGCGCGAGAAAATTTCTTCTCTCGAACCAGCTGAACACGCTGACCACCGCACGGGGGATCGCCTCCGACCTCGGATCAAACTGGCTCCTCACCCGGAACCTGAATTTCAGCAAGCACTACCTCGATCAGATCGGAAAAGTGACGGCCGATGATGTCCGTCGGGTCGCGCAGGAATACCTGCGCCCGGACCGCCTGAGCTCGACGTCGCTCAACCCTCCGGGAACGCTCGCAAAGGCGGGAGGGATATCCGGGGAGCCCCTCGCTGGAGGGATCAAAAAGTTCACTCTGCCGAACGGCCTGCGGCTGCTGGTCCGTGAGGACCACCGCCTCCCGCTGATCTCGATCCATGCGGTCTTCCGTGGCGGGCTTCTCGCTGAGACGAAGGCGACGAACGGGATCACCAAGCTCTGCGCCCGCTCGCTCCTGAAAGGCACCGCCTCCCGCTCGGCCGAAGAGATCGCCTCCCAAATCGAAAATGTTGGCGGCAGCATTTCGTCGGACAGCGGGAACAACAGCCTGAGCGTCTCGGTGGACGCGATGCAACCGGACCTGGCGCTCGGGCTCGACCTGCTTGCGGACGTTCTCATCCGGCCGTCGTTTCCGGATCGCGAGGTCGCGCTCGAAAAGCAGACCCAGCTCGCAGGGATCAAAGCCGAGGACGAGCAGCCGACGTCGGTCGCCCGCAACCTCCTGCGCGAGCGGCTCTTCGGCGCCCACCCATACTCGCTGCGAAACTCCGGCTCGGCCGAATCTGTCTCCTCCCTGACCGCTGGCCAGCTCGCAGGGTTTCATAAAACGCTCGCTGCGGCGAGCAACGGGGTGATCAGCGTCTTCGGAGATGTGGACGCCGAGGACGTCCGCAGGCTCGTCGAAAAAGATTTTTCCGGGATGCCTACCGGGAAGCTCGCCTTTGAAACCCCGTCCGCCCCCGCGCCGGTCGTGTCGGTTCCTCCGGCGACCGCGCACCTCGAAAAGCAGCAGGGGATCGTGATGATCGGCTTCCAGAGCATGACGGTTGCCGACCCCGACCGGCCGGTCATGGAGCTGATCTCGGAGGCGTCGAACGACCTTGGCTCAAGGTTCTTTAACAGAATCCGTGAAAAAATGGGCCTCGCCTACTTCGTCGGGGCCGCCCAGTTTTACGGCCTCGCGCCGGGGGCGTTCCTGTTCTATCTCGGCACCGATCCGAAAAAAGTCGAGCCGGTGACCCGCGAGCTCCGCGATGAGGTCGCGCAGCTCGCCAATGGCGGGCTGACCGAAGAGGAGCTCCTGCGCGCAAAGAAAAAGCTCCTCGGCGGCGAGGCGATCCGCAACCAGAGCAACGCCGCCCTCGCCGCAACCTGCGCGGTGGATGAGCTCATGGGCGAGGGGTTCGACGCGTTCACCCGCCGCAAGGAGGTGCTCGAAAAAATCTCCCTCGACGATACCCGACGGGTGGCCTCAAAGTATTTCCAACAACCTTCGGGCGTGGAGGTGACCGTCCTCCCGTCCGACAAAAAAAACTAGCCAAATATTATGCCAGAAATCCAACGCACCACCGCCCTCGGAGAAATGACGCAGAAATTCATCGAATTCGTGATGATGCAGGCCCAGCAGGCCGCACGGTTCCTCGGGAGGATCCCGAACCCGCAGACAGGACAGCCGGAGGTCAACCTCGAATACGCCCGCATGTTCATCGACCAGCTCGAAATGATCCACGAAAAAACCCGGGGGAACCTGACCAGCGAGGAATCCGAAATTCTCACCCGCGTGCTGAGCGACCTCCAGCTTGCGTATGTCGAGGCGGCGGAAAATCCGTCCGCTGAAGAAGCCTCGGAGCCTCGCGTGTCAGCTCCCGCCGCGCAGGCCCAGCCCTCCGCAGCGCGCTCCGACGAGCCGCCCGCCGCTCCCGCCGACCACGAGAGCCGCAAGAAGTTCACCAAGAGCTACGGCTCCTGAGCTTCTCCGGCCTGTGAGCGGATCTTCGCCCCTCTCAGAAGAATTTCCAGAGGGGCGGTTCGGCGCGGGCTACCGGGCCAGGAGGACGGACTTTTCGTAGCCCTTGACCTCCTGCATCCAAGCCGGTCCGACCGGGACGGATTTGCGCTGGCAATACTCGTCCCAGACGGCCCCGAGCGGGAGGGTCTTTGCCTCCTCAAAGAGGGCGAGGCGAAGCGTGTTGTCTCCCGACTCCTCGGCCTCGCGCAGAAGCTTCGCAGGCTCGAGCAGCGCGGAGAGGAGAGCCTTGAGCGTGCTCCGCGTGCCGATCACCCACGCCGCAATCCGGTTGATGCTGGCATCGAAGAAATCCAGGCCGATGTGCGTGCGAGCCAGGAAGCCGCCGCGGACGAGCTCCTCCATCATCGCCCGCGTCGGATCGTCAAGCAGGACGACGTGGTCGCTGTCCCACCGCACCCCGCGGCTCACATGCAGAAGAAGCTCCGGCACGAACTGAAGGATCGCCGACACCTTGTCTGCCAGGTTTTCTGTCGGGTGAAAATGCCCGGCGTCCAGGCAGTATAGAACCTGCCGCTTCACGGCGTAGGATAAATAGAATTCATGCGAGCCGACAACGTAGCTTTCGGATCCGATCCCAAAGAGCTTGCTCTCGACCGCATCGAGGTTGAGCGCCCGGTCGACCGGAACGGAAAATATCTCGTCGAGCGAGCCGGCCAGCCGCTCGCGCGGGGATCTGCGGTCAAACGGAAGATCCTTCGAGCCGTCCGGAATCCAAAAGTTTGTGACCGCAGGCGAGCCGAGCTGGCGCGCGGCTTCGGCGGCAATTTTCCGGCAGGCAACCCCGTGCTCGATCCAGAACTTGCGGACCGCAGCGTCCGGATGCGAAAGCGTCAGCCCCCCGTCGGCCAGGGGATGCGAAAAATAGCTGGGATTGAAATCCATCCCCATCCCGCGCTCCTTGCACCAGGAAATCCAAACTTGAAACTGCTCGGAGGAATACTCGTTGCGATCGATCTTCTTGCCTGCAAGGTCTGCGTAGCACGCATGGAGGTTGAGCCGGTGGCGCCCGGGGATCAGCGAGAGGGCCTTGTCGAGATCCTGCTGGAGCTGGGGGATCGAGCGGGCTTTTCCGGGGTAGTTTCCGGTGGCTTGGATGCCGCCGCCCGTGAGCTGGGCACCGGCTTTTTCGAACCCGCCGACATCGTCGCCCTGCCAGCAATGCAGGGAGATGGGGACGGACTCCAATGTTGTAAGTGCGGTTTCGGTGTCCACTCCGAGAGCGGCGTATTGATCTTGGGCGAGGGCGTAGGCGGATGACATAAAATGTTTGGGCAAGGCGCTGCTTCCTGGCAACGCGGCAGCACCGTGGCCGCGTGCCATCGCGGAACAACATGGCAGGCTGCGGATGCTTGTCACGCGGGCTTGCATGCAAGGAGCTTTCCCCTTCATATAATTATCTATCAAAAGCTACTTCGAATATTTTCCGGCGGGCCCGCAGGAAGCGGCCTGGACGTTCCATGTTTCGGCGATCGGGCATGCCAGGATCCCTCCGGGCCATCCCTACCCGCCGCCGAGGCACCCGGAGGGGCGAGCATTCACCTGGGAGCGGGGCAGGATCCTTTCCGCATTCCAGCTCGTTGCCATTTCGCAAGGAGGAGGGAGGCTCGAGTCGAGGAACGATGCTAGGACGCTCGCCGGGGGCTCAGTATTTCTCATCCCGCCAGGCTACTGGCATCGGTATCGCCCTGACCCGAAGACGGGCTGGACGGAGGACTGGTTCGAGCTGCGTGGCCCAACGCTCGACGCCTGGGTGGCCGCCGGTGCGCTGGATGCAGGGGCTGTGCAGATCGGCCTCCGCAACGTGTTTTGGAGGAGGTTCAGAGAGCTCCATGGCATCTGCCTGTCCCGTCCGCTTGGCTACCGGGCGGTCGCCGCTGGCCTGGCGATGACTCTCCTCTCCTCCGCGATCGCAGAAAATGCCGCTTCCGCACGCGCAAAAAAGCCTGATCTTCCAAACCTGGCCCGCCAGGCGCGCAAGCTCCTCATGGAAGGGCGGACCGTCCAGTTCGCTGCGAAAACCCTCGGGGTCAGCTACCTCACCCTCTACCGGAACTTCAAGCAGGCCACCGGGCTCTCGCCGAAAGAATATGCCCGGGAAATCCGCCTCGCCCACGCCGAGGATCTGTTGGCCTGCACGGACCTCAGCGTGAAGGAAATCGCCGGACGCCTGGGATACTACTCGGCAAGCCACCTCTCGTTGGAGTTCAAGATGGCCCGCGGAATCGCCCCGTCGCTCTGGCCGGGACGACGGCATTGAGCGGGGCGGCGATCGTTTTTTCATTGACAGTCACGCCGAAAACGGGAACCTTCACACGAGGAGTGTTCATTCAGGTATGAAAACAAAGGTAAATGTTCGTCTGCACAGGGTGGGATTCTTCACGGCCTTGGAGTTAATTGCAGTCGTGCTCGGCTCATCCATTTATGTCCATGCGGCAAATATGGAATGGGTGAATACCGGCACCGATATGAGCACGGGCTCCAGTTGGAACCGTGGGTCGGTTCCTACAGCCGATTCCCTGTATTTTAGTGGGACGGAAGGGATGAACCCGAACCTGAGTGTGTCGGCGACCGATGCTCAGTTGGTCTTCAATGGCACCGGATACAATCTCTCGACCTCTTCCGGCCAGGCTCTCACGGTGACGCAGACTGGTTCAGTGTCATCCAACGCGCTGCAGTATTACAGTCAGGGAGCCAATACAATCAGTGGCAACCTGGTCCTCGGAGGTGCGAGTGGTCAAAGTTTCAATATGGTTGGGGCCGGGCATCTGACCATTTCCGGGTCGATTTCAGGAGCTCAAAGTCTGAATTTAATCGGCGAGCCGGGCACTATTACGCTCTCGGGAAACAATAGCTTTTCCGGCGGTTTCTCGACAGCGAAGATGGCCATGGTGAACATCAACAACAACAATGCGCTGGGCACAGGAACAGCCACCTTTGCCAGCAGCGCCGCTCTCGTGAGGCTCGGAAATACCAGCGGAACCAACATCACTCTGAGTAATGCCGTAACTTTTGGCACCAGCAGCGCATTTTTTTACAGCAGCGCCAACAACCTGACCTTGGCCGGCGCACTTAATATGACTGCGGGCCCAATTCCGTTTTACGTCAACGAGGGCGGGGGCAGCCTGGTTCTCTCCGGCGGGATCGGAACCACCACGAACAGCCTTTCAAAATCGGGGGCGGGCACTCTCGTTTTGGGTGGCACGAATCTCTACACCGGCGTCACCACGCTCAACCAAGGGATGCTTGTGCTCGATAAAAGCTTGAACAGCGGAAGCTTGAGCGCGAACAATACCCTCACGTTCGCCGGTGGCGGGTTTACACTCAAAGGCGCGGCAAGCGGCACGAGCAGCCAAACCTTGGGGAACGCGACTTTTCAAGCCGGGGCCAACAAAATCATCATTGACTCGAACGGCGGCAGCGGCACGACCCTGACGCTGGGAAACACCTGGACCGCATCCAACGGCCGCTCGCTCAACATCAATCTTTCGTCCGCCAACTCCACCCTGACATCAAGCCCGGCACTCACTAACGGACTGATCGGGGGCGGCGATGCGTATGCGACGGTCACGGATTCCGCAGGCACCGGGTTTGCCACCGTCAGCGGAGGCAGCATCGTCCGGAACACGACGGAAACCAACCTGCTGACGAACAGCAACAATTCCACAGCCAATTTTGTGGAGAACACCGCTGGCACATTGACCATGGTCGCCACGAACTCGAGCGTGAACTCGCTGAGGGTTGACACGTCCCTCACGGGAGCGTCCGGCGTCCTGGATCTCAACACCAGCAGGATGACGGTGACTTCGGGGGGCATGCTCGTCACGGGAACGAATGGCTTTACCGTCCAGAACGGCCAGCTTGGAGGAGATATCAGCACGATTTACCTTCACCAGTTTTCGTCCGAAAATCTGACCGTCAGTGCCAACACCAACTTCGGCGCGTTCATCAAGGACGGCACCGGCACGGTGACGTTCAGCGGAAGCACCGGCAACACCGTCAATACCTACGTCAACGAAGGCACAGTGAATATCACGGGCAAGTGGAGCGGGGCTTCAGCCAGCAGCGTGACCACAATCTCCGGCGGCGTGCTCAACCTTCAAAACGCGACGACGGCGGCGATCAACAACGGCACAGTGACGGTTCAGGGTACTGGAACGCTCACCGAAACGGCCGGGATAAATATCACCGGCGCGACGACCTCGCTCGTTGTGAACGGACCCTCGGCCACCGCAAACCTTCTGGCCAACAGCTACGGCGGCAATACGACGCTCACCTTTGGTTCGGTGAATGTTGGCGACAAGGCCTCATTTGGAACGGGCATCGTGACAATGAAGGGGGCGACGGTTTCGGCGACAACGGATCTCGTCGGAGTCGGCGTGAATGCCATCGCAAACACGTTTGCATTAAACGCCACGAGCGGTGCCACCGGCACAACCGTTTACTTTGCAGGCTCAAAGAACCTCGAGTTCAGCGGGCCGGGCAGCCTGCCCAACGTCAGTCAGACGCTCAACAATAGCATGACCTCCACAGGGTCACTTATTTTTTCCGGAGCCTTCACTCTGGGCAACAACACGCTGACATTAACCGGATCGGGGAAGACAGTCATCAGCGGGAACATTGACGGCGGAGGAACGGCAGGCAAAATTATCAAGCAGAGCGCCGGGATGTTGACGCTTAGCGGAACCAATACTTACAACGGAACCACACAGGTCAGCGCCGGAGTTCTTCTGTTGAACAGCGCCAATGCGCTTCCGGGCGGGATCGGGGTCGCGAACGGCCTGAGCAACCTGATACTCAGCAACGGGGTCGTCGGTCTCGGGAATGGCGACTTCACCCGCGGACTTGGAACGGGCGTCACTCAAGTGCAGTGGGGGGGCACATTCCCCACCGGCGGCGGCGGCGGTGGGTTTGCAGCCTTCGGAGCCAATCGCACCGTCAATCTGGGCGGAGCATCGGCTGCAGTCACTTGGGCATCCAGCAACTTCGTGTCGGATGGCTATGACCTCATCCTTGGAGCGCCTGACGCCGATTTCACCCTGGATTTCCAGAATCCCATTAGTTTGAACAGCGTCCTCCGCACGATCCAAGTGGACAACGGATCTGCGGCGATTGATGCGAAGCTCAGCGGGGTGATTAGCAACGCGACAGGCGGGCTGGTCAAAACAGGCGCAGGGAATCTGGAGCTGACAGCCGCCAATACTTACGGCGGGGTCAATCGAGTTCAGTCTGGGACGCTTTCGTTCAACAGCGGAAACGTCTCGGCAGCCGGCACCCAGGCACTGGGCACCAACGCGACCGTATATCTCGGCGTGGCGTCGGCCTCCTCGGGAACCCTTGACTACACCGGCGCTGGCGCAGGAACCCTTGCCAAGGCAGTCAACGCCATCGGCAATGGCACAGACACAATTCAGAACAGCGGCGGCGGACTGCTCACGCTCTCCGGGGTGCTCACCAAGAATGGCACAGTGCTCACACTTAAAGGCGGCAGCACCGGCATTAACGTCACCGGATCGATCGCTGGGGTGAACGCCGGGTCCGATCTCGTCATTGACGGCGGCGTGACGACGCTCAGCGCCGCGAGCACCTACAACGGTCCGACCTACATCCGCAATGCGGCAACGCTTAATGCCAACGTAGCCGGTGCGCTGCCGACCGGCATACGCACGGCGGTTATCTTCGACGGCACCGGCAACTCAACGCTGGTCCTTGGCGCGCACCAGAACATCGCCTCGTTGACCGGCGCCTCGTCTGCGGCGGTCAACATCAACGCGCATACCCTGACCGTCGGCACGGGTGCCGGCAGCACGGCATTTTCAGGAAACATCGGCGGCGCTGGCGGATCGCTGGTCAAGGACGACGCATCCACGCAGATCCTCGGTGGCACGAACGACTACACCGGATCAACGCTGGTCACCGCCGGCACGATGGTTCTCAGCGGCACTGCGTTGGCTACCAGCGGAGTGACAGTGAGCGGGGGAACCTTGCAGCTTGGCGCATCGGATCGCATCAGCAGCTCGGCATCGTTGGTCTTGTCGGGCGGCACCTTCGATGTGGGCGGCAGCTTCAGCCAGGGGCTGGGAATCCTCACGCTCTCGGGCAACTCGTTCATCACGCTTTCCGGCGGGACGCTCGCCTTCGCCGATAGCCGGTCGGCCACATGGGGGGCATTCACTCTCGACCTCACCGGCTTTGTCTCCGGCACCTCGCTTCGCTTTGCCACCTCCAGCTCAGGGCTCGACGCCACGCAGCTCGGGAAGTTTACCGCCGCCGGGTTCGCTGCCTCCTCGTTTGAGCTGGACAGCAGCGGGTATCTTACAGCCACGGCTATCCCCGAGCCATCCACCTGGTTGCTTGTGGCTGCAGCGGGAACCTTTTTCATGGTGATGCGCCGCAGGCGGCTGTGAATCCGTTTGGCGGCTCACTTATCTTTCGTCGGGCCGAGGCGCACCGCGCGTCCCGGCTCGGGAACGATCACCTCGGTGCCCGGGAGCTCCTTGAACAGGGCGAGCTGGAACCAGTCAATCGCCGCCCTGTCGCCGTGGACCAGCAGAACTTTGGAGGGTTTCAGAAGGACGGCGTAGTTGCGGAGCGGATCCCGGCTCGCGTGCGCGCTGAACTGGAACTCCTCAATGTGGCAGCGCAGCGGAACAGGCGCGGTGTCCGGGTCAAGGCGCACCAGATCGCCTGGAGCTGCCCGCCTGATCTTTCCGGCCGGAGATTCAGGATCCGAGTACCCGACAAAAAACAGGCTCTGGTGCTCGTCCCCGATGATCCGTCGGCAGAAGATGTTTGAGAGCGTCTGCTCGGTCATCATTCCGCTCGAGAGGGCGAAGATGCACTTTTTCTTTGCGGAGATCGAGAGGGCTTCATTTCCCGAAAGGACGTAGGGAGACATCTCCTGGAGGACTTGCAGCTCGGGATGGCGGCGGACTGAGTTGGTGGCCAGCGAGTCGTAGATCCCGCTGATTTTTGTGCTCAGGCCGCCGATGTAGATTGGCACGTATGCGAGCAGCCCACGGAGGCGCATCTGCCAGAGCATCGCAAGGAGCTCCTGCGTCTTCCCCAGCGCAAAAACGGGGATCGTTACGCTGCCGCCTCTCTCAAACGCCCGGGCGATCCCCTTGGCGAGCCGCTCCTCCTCGTGCGCCCGCGAGTAGCCGGCGGGAACCGGGGCGTCTCCGCGGGTGGTTTCCATGATCAGCACATCCACTCCGCCCTCCGGAAACGATGCCCCGCGCATCAGCGTCTGGTCTTCGAAATTCACATCGCCGGTATAGAAGATCGTCCGGCCCGCGTATCGGATCAAGACCCCCGCCGACCCGAGGATGTGGCCTGCGTTGAAAAACTCGAAGGTGACCTCGCTGTCGTTGTGGGAGGGTTCGCCAAGCAGGTTGAACCGCTTTTCCAGCGGGCGTGGATGCCAGGCCTTGGTGCAGAAATCCACCCCGCGATGCGTGAAGAGCGGATACTCTGAGATCCCGCCATCCTCGCGCTGCCGGGTCATCACATTGACGGAATTATGCAGCATCACGTCGGCGATCCGCGCGGTCGGCTCGGTCATGAAAACCCGCGCCCGCGTCTCGCGCCGGGTCAACATCGGCAATGCTCCGACATGGTCCTGGTGCGCGTGCGTGATCAGGATGGCATCGACCTTTCCCTCGGGCACCAGCGAAAAGTCCGGCGCCGCTGCAAGCCCGTCAAGCTTCGGATGCATCCCGGCATCCAGGATCACGTTCTGACCGCCAATTTTCAGCCAGTAGGAATTTGAACCAATTTCTGTCCGGCGAGTCAAGTTTACCAGTTCCATCGGATCCAAGCTGTCCGAGGCAGCCAATTTCCTCAATGAAAATCAGACCGGCTCCAACCGTCCGGACATCGAGGACAAAACTGCCAGGCAATCCAGGCTAAAAAAATGTGTTGTTCTGAAAAATTCCAGTCTATTGGTTTTTCAGTATGAAAATTCTTATTGCGATCGCGTGGGTCTTCGTGGCGGCTGTTCTTCAGGCGGGGGATCCGGCCGGGGCGTTGGCGTGCCTGCAGAACCTGCCTGCCAAATACCAGCATGGGGTGCTCAAGCTTTCGGCGGACAATGCGAACCCGAATCCCGACTTGTGGCATCTTTCCGTCCAGAGCGGAGGAAATAACAGCAACATTCACCACCTGACCATGTCCGACGGGCAGATCCTCTCGGACGGGCGCACGCTCGGTTTTCGCGAGATCCTTTCTCAGGCCAGCCCGATCTCCGTGGACAAGATGACCGTGGATTCGACCGATGCCTTTGCGATTGTCCGGAGCTATGCGCGCGCCAACCGCCTGACCGTCGGGAGCGTGTGCTTTGCCCTGGAGCAGCGCGGAGGCTCTGCTGCTCCCATCTGGTCGGTCTGGTGCTACGACCCATCCGGATCGTATCTCGGGCTCATGAAGATCCTCGCCACCGACGGCAGGGTCCTTTCCAATAACGCCTTTTCGAAAAGGCCCTGACCCTGGTGGAGGCTTACTCGCTCACGAAGGACGGCTGGGAATCCCGGCTGGCCGGGATGGGGGAGCCAAAATTTCGTGCGGGGCAGGTGCTCGACTGGCTCTACGCCAGGCGCGTGCGGAGCTGGGAGGCCATGACAAACCTTCCAGCCGGGCTTCGCAGGAAGCTTGAGGGCTCGCTTCCTCTCACCCCTTTGGAAATGGTGCAGGAGGTAGGCTCCTCCGATGCCACCCGCAAGTTTTTGTTCCGGCTGGCCGACGGGCAGATGATCGAGAGCGTCCTCATCCCAGCCTCCCCGGCGCTCTATGGCGAGGCTTCCGACCGCAGGACGATCTGCATTTCCAGCCAGGTCGGCTGCGCCTACGGCTGCAAGTTCTGCGCGAGCGGGCTCGACGGATGGAAGCGCAACCTCACGGCTGGGGAAATCGTAAGCCAGCTCGTCCGCGTCGAGGAGATCGCCGGGGAAAGGATCCAAAACATCGTTTTCATGGGCATGGGCGAGCCGATGGCAAACTACGACAACCTCCTGCTGGCGATCAGCATCCTGAATGCCCCTTGGGGAATCGGCCTCGGCGCGCGGCACATGACGGTCTCGACATGCGGCCTCGTCCCTGGCATCCGGGCCCTCGCTGCCCAGCCGCTTCAGATCCGCCTCGCCATCTCGCTCCACGGCGCCACGGACGAGGTTCGCGAAAAAATCATGCCGGTGAACGCGAGGCATCCGCTCGACGAGCTGCTCGCGGCCTGCTCGGACTACGCCCTCCGCAAAAAACAGAAGATCACGTTCGAGTATCTCCTGATCGATGGCGTCAACGACTCGCACGAGCAAGCCCGCCTGCTGGCTGGCCACGCGCGCAGGGTTGGAGCAAAAATCAACATCATCCCCTACAACTCGGTGGACGGGCTCGCATGGAAGCGTCCGGATGCCGCGAGCCAGGAGGGGTTTCTCTCGGCCGTGCGCGCAGGTGGAGCCGACGCTACCCTCCGCCGCGAAAAAGGCCACGCCATCGCCGCCGCATGCGGCCAGCTCCGGCTCCGGCAGGCATCGGATGCCAGCATGTCGCCGATCCCGGTGCCGGGCATGTAGTCATCGCCGCCCAAGCCGGTTTTCATCTGCGGCCGGGCGAACCCTGCCTCCGCCGGTCTTCTGGCGGCTGTCGGAGCAAAGAATGGGAGCCGCCGGGCCGGATGCTGCCCATGCAGAAGTGCGACAACAGGCGGCGCGATCAGAGAAACGATTGGGCGATGGCATACGACACAGGGAGCGGGACCTGTGCGGTGGGGGAAAACCTTTGGCCGAGGGAGTGGAGCCAGGGGTGGCTCCGGCATTCCCACTCCTGGACAGAAAAGAGCGCGCCGCCACCGCTTTCGGCGATCGAGTAGGACATGATTTTTGCCACGAGAGGGTTGGCATCTCCTTGGAGGATGACCGTGACCTCGATGGTTTTGGCAACCGAATCGACGCGGATGTCCTGGATCGTTCCGGCATCTCCAAGGTATTCTTGGACATGAGGTTTGACGAGCATGCCAAGGAGCGAGTCTTTGGCGGAAGCGGCTCCGGGGAGATTGCTGAGAAGAGTGCTGAGCATGGGTTGAGTGGTATGCGATAGAGGTGGGAACTTCAAGGGTTCAGGGAGGTGAGGATGTTTTTCGTGGAGGTGCGAAGAAAACCTTTCTGCCAGCGCGATATCTCCCTGGACAGTTCGCTTGGAGAAATCACAGCCGGGGCCTCGGATCGGCAATTTTCCCAAGGAACAGGCAGGTGCCGGTGGGCGCGTGCTGGACGGCGAAGTAGAACGGGCGGTCCACCCGGACCTCGATCGGCTCGCTATGGACCGGCATTCCAGTGGCCCTCATCATGACGACCGCCGTCGCCGCCGCCGCCTCAATGCCTTTTTCATCGAGGGCGAAGAACGTCTTATGGAAGACCTCCGAGATGAAAAGGTAGGCGTCCGGCTTGCGGGGCGCGATGCCGTCGAAGTCCGCGCTGCGGCGCGGGATGTCGAAGGCGGATTTCATCCCGAGCCCACGGAGGGATTCTCCGATCCGCAGGCTGGCGGATTCGATGCGGAGCTTCGGGAGGATCAGGGACACCTCCGCCTGCGGAAGCTTGGCGCCGGCCGCAAGCAGCGCGGGCGTCAGCGAAGCCGCCTGGCCGTCCGGAAGAAGGATCAAAAACTGAAACTGCCCGCCGCGGAACGGGACGCTGACCGCGGTGAAGCCGTCCGCCTTCCGGTAGCCGAAAGATCCGGTGCGCGCGATCGCCGGGACGCTTTGCCTGTCCTTCCCGTCCACGAGAAACGGAAGGTCCGCGGACTTGGAAAACTCCGTTGCCCACGGGATTTTTAAGTAGAGGGCATTCGCAAGCACGAGCGTCGTCTCCTTGGTGAGGGAGGTTTCTGGAATCAGATTCCGGATGCGGTCGGACGTCTGCTTCTCGACCCAGGCATTGATCGCTCTGGCTGCAGCCGCCGGATTTGCGCGAAAATCCATCTCCTCCAGCGGGGCGCCAAAGCGGGAGCTGCACACATTCAAAAACGCCGGGCGGAACGCGAACTCCTTGGCGCCGAAAAGCCGGTTTGCGATGCGGAGGGCCGTGTCCTTGCCGCCCCGTTCGGCCGACTGGCTCAGGCTTGCGCCAAGCGCCTCAAAGCTTGCGGCGAGCTCGGAGGGGTCTGAGGGAAACTCCAAGGCCGATGCCATCTCGCTGAGCGTGGTTCCGGCTGCGCCCGCATACGTCATCGCCAAGGCCGCTTGGATAGAAAATGGGGAGATGCAGAGCGTGCCGGGATGCTTCATCGCCTCCGCCTGGAAGATTTTGACTCCGCCGGCATTGGTTGCGGTCGCGGCGGCGGCCGCGCCAGCGCCCGCATGGGCTGTCGCGGTAAGGGAAGCGGCTAGCAGGGAGAGCATGGGCGTCTTCATCATGCGGAAACCTACCAGAGCGATCCGCAGCAGACAACCATAGACCCCGCCGGAGTGCGCGGGCATAGGGCTGATCGGCAGCGGAAAGCTTACGGCTTGATCAAAAATGCGGTTTTCAGATCGAGCCAGTCCTTATCGATTTTCCGCAGTTGCTCGGCGAACGGATCCAGCCGGTCCGCATCGCACATTTCCGTTGCCACGATAATATTTTTTAACCACTCGCGACACTCGTAGCTCATGCGGTAATTTTTTGAGAGCTCGCCTGCGAGGGTTGCGGCCTTCTTCCATTTCGGGGCTTCGTTCCGGACAAATCTCTGGGCATCGGCGCCGGAGATCGTCCCTGCGGGCTTGCGGATCTGTTTGAGCGCGTTCAGCGCGCGGATCGGATTCGCCAGCTCGTTGATTTTTTCAAGCTGGGCCATTCCGATTTTAGGAATCTCCTTGGCCGCCGATTCTTCCGCCACCGGAGCTGGCTCCTCAGCGACAGCGCCCGATTTTTTATATGCGGCGAACTCTTTGATGTCCGCAGTATAATGTCGAAGTTTCAAATTGCTGCCGGGCTTTTTAAACAGCCCCATCGGATAGGCGTCTCCCTTCCACCGCTCACTCACGGCGATATTGTTGAAGTCGATGCCGGAGAGGAACACCTTCACCCCCGTCCCGGCCGTCCCGAGCACCCCGCCCGCCAGTACTTCTTCGACTTTCAACGAAAGGCTCACCATGGCCGCCGCAAGCTCCGTCTTCTCCTTTTCGGCCTGCTCCAACGCCAGGGCTTCGTCCTTCATCATTTTTTCGATGAGGAGCTCCCGCTCGTGGCGAAGCCGCTCGTTTTCCTTTTTTCTAAAAAGGTTGGAGGCATCCAGAGCCGATTGAAAGTTGGTGTGGTCTTTGGATATTCTCACCGTTTCGCCATCCATATCCACAAGCACCTCTTCCTGATCTGTCCCCTTGACGGGAAAAACCCGTCCGGCGGGAACCTTTCGGCTTCCGGCGACATTATCTGCGAGCATGACCGCAACTTGCGTCTCTTCCATGAGGACTATCTCTGGAGGATACTCCAGCGGTGGCAGCTCTTGAAGCGGTTCGAGCTTGAGTGGCGCGACCGCCGGTTTGGCTGGTTCAGCAGGCTTGGCCGCCTCTGCGACCTGGGCGGCCTGCTCGGATTTGAGCTCCTCTTTGCGCTTGGCATCCAAGGCGAAATTCTGCTCTTGAAGAGCCGCTAACCCGTCATGGGATTTTTTGAGATCCGCCGTCGCGATTCGAAGGGCTGCGTAGGTCCGGGCGAGCTCCTCCTGGAGTTTTTTGATCCGGGGTTCGGAGGCTGCCAGCGGCTGGCGCAGCGCTTCGAGCTCTTTTTTTTGCGTCTTTTGCTCTTCGACCAGCCTGTCGGTTTCGCGCATTTGTCCAAGCCATCCCACGATCGCAACGATGCCAATAAGGGCGAGCATCACAAATCCCCAGAGAACGAGAGGATTTTTTTGAGGTGCCGCCGCCTGCACCCGCGCTCTGGGAACGGTTCCTGCCATCATCACCTGAACCGGTCCGGTCGCCTCGCGCCCCTTGACATGTTCCAAGGTCACGGAACGACGATACTCCTGACCGCTTCGATTCAGGTGTGTCGGCTTTTGGCTCGGGACGTCTTCGGCAGGCTCCTCCAACTCCATGTCAACTTGAAACTCATACGGGCCAAACGAGACCTTGTCGTCGTGAACGAGCGTTTTTTCGGCTGTTTTCTTGCCGTTCACAAACGTTCCGTTGGTCGAGCCGTTATCCCGGATCACGTAATGGCCGTCGGAAAAGACGATCGACGCATGATTTTTAGAAATTTCGTGAGCTTCGAGGTGGATCCCCGACTCCGGGTCCCGACCGATCAGCATGATAGCTTTCCCCAGCGGGAAGATCACCTGTTCCATTTCGTTGTTCGTTAAAATCAATGAAGGCATGGACTGGTTCTGTGCAATTCCTCCCCGATAATCAACTCTCCAGATCGGGAATCGGTTTTTCATCAGGGCTGATTTCTTCTCATTTTTCCACGCGGCGGGATTTGGGCGGTTCAAAAATGCCTGACGGAACGCGGCCCCTTTGGCGCCGAAAAGCCGATTTGTGGCTGGTAGCCGGGGGCCTTGTCCGATAGGGCATTGGCGCATGAGTGCTGCGGGCGCAATTTTCAATGCGGGCGGAGATCTGCGGGGGCATTCCCTTTGCGGTGGGGGCGGCCGGCGTGCGGGCCAGCTCAACCGGGGAAGCGCAAACCGGCGGATCCTGGCCGCGCTCGCGGCGATGGCGCTCATCGTCGCCGTCCCGTTCGCCCTGAAGCCGAAGGACAACCTGCTCGCCGAGGCGGACGACTCGCTGGTCATCGTGTCGCCCCACAACGAGGCGATCCGATACGAGTTCAGCAGGGCGTTTGCGGAGCACTACAAAATGAAGTCCGGCCGCACGGTGAGGCTGGATTGGAGGCTTCCTGGGGGGACCAGCGAGATCGCGCGGTATTTGAAAGGTGAGTATTACGCGGCTTTCGAGCGCGAGTGGACGCTCTCGGGCGGGGCATGGACCTCGGAGGTGGCCGCCGCATTTGATAATCCGAAGGTGAAGCCAATCGAGGCCCCCGCCCTGGATACGCCCTCGCAGGCTGCACGCCGCAGGTTCCTCGCCTCGCAGCGCGGGATCGGGATCGATGTTTTTTTTGGCGGCGGCGCGTTTGATTTTGAGCAGCAGGCAGCCGACGGGAGGCTCGTCGCCTGCGGGGTGATCCGCAGCCACCCGGACTGGTTCACCGACGCCTCGATCCCGAAGGATGTCTCCGGGGAAACGTTCTACGATAGCGAGGGCCGATGGATCGGAGCGTGCCTTGCCTCGTTCGGGATCTGCTACAACAGCGACTCACTCGCCCGCCTCGGGATCCGGGATCTGCCCGCCTCGTGGAGAGATCTGACCAACCCTCTCCTCTTCGGGCAGGTCGCCCTCGCCGACCCGACCAAGAGCGGGTCCGCCGCAAAAGCTTTCGAGATGCTCATCCAGCAGCAGATGCAGGAGCTCGTCCGCGAGGCGGGCTCCGAGGATCCGGCCATCCTGGCAGTCGGGTGGAAGCGGGGGCTCGAGATCATCCAGGCCGCCTCCGCGAACGCGCGGTATTTCACCGATGCCGCCGGAAAGGTCCCCATGGATGTTTCTCTTGGCGATGCAGCGATCGGGATGTGCATTGATTTTTACGGGAGGTTCCAGAGCGAGTCGGTGAAGGTGGGCACCTCCCCGTCGCGGATGCAATACTTCACGCCGGCTGGCGGGTCGTCGGTCGGGGTGGATCCGATCGGCCTGCTCCGCGGAGCTCCCCACCCCGCCGTCGCGGAGGAATTCATCGGGTTCGTCCTTTCCCTCGAAGGGCAGAAGCTCTGGAATTTCCAGGTCGGAGCCCCCGGCGGGCCAAGGAAGTATGCGCTTCGCAGGCTCCCGGTCCGCAAGGAGCTCTACGCGCAGGAGCTTGCCGGCTTCCGCTCGGATCCGGCGGTGATGCCGTATGAAGAGGCCGGGCTTTTTACCTACCATCCCGCCTGGACGGCCCCGCTCTTCAAAACCATGAGCTTTATCATCCGGGTGATGTGCCTCGACCCGCACGACGAGCAGGCCTCCGCGTGGAAGGCGATCGCTGAGGCCCGGTTCCCGCACGAGGCGCTGAGGACGTTTTGCGACGTGTCCGCCGTGGGCTACGAATTGGCGATCAAGAAAATCCGCCCCGTCCTCTCGTCGCCCAACCGGATTGACGAGGTCCGGCTCGCCAAGGAGCTTGGCGGGCGGTTCCGCGAGCAATACCTTGAGGCCGAGCGGCTTGCGAAGGAGGGGAAATGAATGGCCCCGGGGCATCGCTCCTCTCCAGGTGCGTCTTTTTATTCACGGCTGCGTTCTTTGCCCTTTTTTTTGCGTGGCCGGTTTTCGAGGCGCTGAAAGGCGCGTTTTTCGGATGGGACGGGCGGTTCACCCTCGGCTATATTGCGGAGGTTTTCCGGAATCCGATCTACCTTGAGGGGCTATGGAATTCGCTGCTCATGGGCCTGTGGAGCACGCTTCTCACGGCGCTCCTCGCGATCCCTCTGGCGGTGATCAGCGACCGGTATCTTTTCCCGGGGCGGTCGATCCTTGGCGCGCTCATCCTCATGCCGATGATCCTGCCGCCGTTTGTCGGGGCGATCGGAGTGAAGCAGATCCTCGGCCAGCAGGGCGCGCTCAACGCGCTGCTGGAGGCGCTCGGGCTCCTTTCCCCCTCCCGGCCGGTGGACTGGCTTGGCGATAGCCGGCTCTGGGGCGTCATCATCATGAATGCCCTCCACCTCTACCCGATCCTCTACCTCAACGTGCTGGCCGCGCTTGCAAATGTGGACCCGGCGATGGAGGAGGCGGCGGAGAACCTCGGCTGCACCGGCTTCCGGAGGTTTCGAAAAATCACTCTTCCACTGATCATGCCGGGGGTATTTGCCGGGGGCATCATCATCTTCATCTGGTCGTTCACCGAGCTGGGAGTTCCGCTGATGTTCGAGTTCAACCGCGTGACGTCGGTCCAGATTTTTTACGGGATCAAGGACATTGGCGCGAACCGGTTTCCCTTTGCTTTGGTGGCGGTGCTGTTGGGCACGACCGCCCTGCTTTACGCGTCGGGGAAGTTCCTTTTCGGGGGTGGCGGCCACGCGATGACGGCCAAGGCAACCAGCTCGGGCGGGCTGCGAACTCCTTCCTGGCCTGGGCGGCTTCTTTGCACCGGAGCCTTCTGCCTGGTCACGGTCCTTGCGATCCTTCCGCACATCGGCGTCGTCCTGGTTGCCTTCTCGAAGGACTGGTATGCGACGGTCTTGCCCACCGGTTGGACGCTCTCGCATTTCGAGTCGGCTCTCGGCCACAACCTCACGCTGCCATCGATTCGGAACAGCCTCAAATACGCCGGGCTCGCCACCCTCGTGGATCTCATCCTCGGCGTTGCGATCGCTTACGTTGTCGTCCGCACGAAGCTCGTCGGGCGCCAGATCCTCGATGCCATCGCCATGCTCCCGCTCGCTGTGCCGGGGCTCGTCCTCGCGTTCGGCTACCTTGCCATGACCCAGGACGGGAAGCTTTTCTCATTTCTGAACCCGGCAGCTGATCCGCTCGCCATCCTCGTGATCGCGTATTCCGTCCGCCGCCTGCCCTATGTGGTCCGCTCGGCGGCCGCCGGCTTCCAGCAGACCAGCATCACGCTCGAAGAGGCCGCCCAGAACCTCGGCTGCCCGCCGCTCCGGACGCTCTGGAAGATCACCCTCCCGCTCATCGCCGCCAACCTCCTGGCCGGCGGGCTTCTCGCGTTTTCCTTCGTGATGCTCGAGGTCAGCGACTCCCTGATCCTCGCGCAAAAGCAGCAGGACTTCCCGATCACGAAAGCCATCTACGAGCTCTACCAGCTTCTCGGCGAGGGCCGCTTCGTCGCCAGCGCCCTGGGCGTCTGGGCGATGGCCTTCCTTGCGGCGACGATCTTCGCGGCCACCCTCCTCCTGGGAAAAAAGCTCGGCGCCCTCTTCCGGGTGTAGGCCTCCTGAGCAGCTACGAAAGATCAAGGAAACAGGCTATGCGGCTGGCGGCGTTGGCAGCAGCTTGGCCACCACGACGAGCATCACCACGACGACAAGCGAGAGAGCAGCCCAAAAAACATAGCCGCCGTTGATGCCCTCGAAATCGCTATGGGTCGCTGAGGGGTTCTGCCTGCCGGGGGTGAGGCGGGCAATGTTCCGGCTGGAAGTGAGCAGTTTGAGGGCCACAAGGTCGAGGTCATAGCGGGGGGCTTGCGCATTCTTATTGGTGTAGGTCAGCACGAAACCGTCGGTTTCCGCAACCTTGAAAATCAGACGCACAACCGGATAGACCGCCTGGCAGGTGCCGAGAGCGATCGGGGGATTATCCCCGTTTTCGGTCTCAATCCAGATGGTGTCGCTGCCCGGTCGGCAGTGCACGAAAAATGTTTTGGTCTCCGGCGTCCCGGGGTCCGGGGTGCGAGTCCACTCGCCGCTGGCGAGCGGAATTTCGATGGTTTGTCCCTCCGGGCCGGCCACCTTTTCGTAGAGGCGGAGCTGTCGCTGGAAAAGCGGGGAGGCCGTGGTGAGCGTGACCCGATCGATCGGAATTCCGGACTGGGGAAGCTGCAGCTTCCAAATGCTCAGGCTCGGACGCCTTGCATCCGTCGCAGGGATTGGCGTCAGCGGAATCGATCGTGCCAAAGCCGGGCGCTCGATCACATAGGGAATCTGCTTTCCCTCGCGCAATACCCGCAGATCCCTGCCGTCGGGTCGCGACCGGGCGAGGGCTTCGACGTCGAGTTCCAACTCCTGGACTCCAGCACGCGTGATCTGGATGGGTTGGAGCCTCGCCCAGGCTTTTGATTCCAGAGGCGCTCCCGCGAGCGGCACATCAGGCATCGGGGGTTCGGTTAATGACTCCCGAGGATGGTAATCTGGCACTTCCTGCACGTTGCCAGGCACTGCCTGCGTAGCGCTAGCCTTGTGCATTTCTCCAGCGAAGGCGGCGAGATCGTAGCGTGGGGCGCTGGCCTGTGGGTTGCCCGAAAGGAGGGTGTAGCCACCCGCTGCGGTTGCGTTGAAGAGCAGGTTCACGGGATGCTGCTGCGCCTGAGCTCCCTCGAAGGTGAGCGGTGGCGAATCGCCGTTGCGGATGTGTATGAGCAATTCGCGGGTGGGCGGACTAACGCTCAAGGGGATGTCGAGTTGCGTGCGGGCAGCAGCTCCGTCAAGAGCCACTCGGTAGATAGTGCCGGAGCCGATGGTGCGTTCGCTGGAGACATTCCCTCGCATTTCGCGGATCGATACCTCCACGCGTCGCATGAAGAGCTGGTCCTTCGCTTCAAGGGTGAGCCCTGCCAACGGGACATGGCTGCCGTCAAGGGTCAGCGTGAGCACGGTCTCGCCTGCATAATCGTCCCGCTGAGTGATTCGGACGCCTAGGGGAGCGAGCACCGGAGGCGTGGCCAGGGCCGGAGAGAGGATGAGTTTGGCCCCGGAAAAAGCCACCTTCCGGGAACGGAATTCATCAAGAGTCACTCGGACGAAAGCAGCCGCATGGCGGTCCAATGAGAGGTGCAACTGCTCAGCTCCGAGCTGACGAAATACCGGCACGGCCGGGCCCATCGATTCCCATTGCGCTCCATCGGATGAGATCTCCACGTGCGCAGCCTTGAGAAAAAAGGGTGCCGGCGTTTCCAGATCGATGGCCTCCAAGGGGGCCTCCGTGCCGGTTTCGATGAGCAGTTGGGTGGCATCGCCCTCCGCGATGGTGCGGAAAGATTTGGGGGCAAGAGCGAGGCTGGTCTGCACCTCGCGGGGGGGGAGGTTGCGATCCAGCACGTACGGCACTTCTTTCCCCGCCGGATCGAGCAGTCGCAAATCCGAGAGCGTGGGCTGGGCGGAATCGAAGGTCACGGCCGGCAGGGGGATTTTTGTGAGCCCGGGCCCAGGAACGTCGAGCTTCTGCAGTCGAGGCCACTCGGAGGGGGTCAGGGCGAAGCCTTGGGTGGTGAGGAGCAGCAGGGCGAGCAGGTTAAGAGTCGCTTTGATCATGGCTAGGAAGGAAGCGTTGGTAGGCAAACGAAGCAAGCATGGCGATCACGGCCACGGCGAAGAGCGCGCCAATGCGGTAGAGCGCTTCCAGGCTCGCAAGGTCGTGGAAGAAGAGCTTGAGGAGCGCAATGCTGAGAAGGACGATGGCCGCGTAGCGCGCGGCTTTTGTCCGGTGCCAGATGCCGACGCCCAAGAGGCCGAGCGCAAAGAGCGCCCAACCAATGGTGTAGGACATGTCGCGGGCGAAATTTCCCGAGAAGTTGAACGTTAGCGAATAAGCACCCGGAACGGTGAAGTAGTCGGCGATTTCAAGGTTGAGGAGCAGAAACGCGAGCACGGCTCCGAGGGTGTTCAGGACCGGTGGAGCGTTGATGCCGAGGGCCTTTTCGCGCGGCGGAGCCAGCAGCCAGGCGCCAGTGAAAAGTGCGGCGGTCGCGAGTCCATAGGCGTAAAGATACCAGTTGAAAATGCCGGCGCTGCCCCGGCCATGGTAGCCGAGCACCGCCGGGTTGAGCGCCAGTCGCACGAAGGCGATCGCGAGCAGCACGACGCCGGTGGCGCGCAATGCCGAATGCGGTACGCGGTGGAAGAGCCAGAGCAGCGCGGTCCCTTCGAGCGCCCACGCCACCGTGAGCCACTGGCGCTCGAGTTGGATGGGAAAGATGAGGGTGATGAAGAACAGCGCCACGCCGCCGAACCACGCGAGCTGGTTGATCCGCTTGGGATTGTCCTCGCCGACCGTGCTCAGGATCACGACAAGGCTGCCGAGGGGCGCGAGGGCGAAGAGCGCCGGCACGATGCCAAGGAAATGGCCCGTGCTCAGCCATCCGATCTTGATTGCCTGATAAACCATCCAGAAGTGCGCGAGCCCGCTCATCGCCGCCACGGCCCAAGGTCCTGTCAGCCGGGAGAAATCGCGACGGAAGAGGAACGGATAAATGGCGAACACGGCGTAGAATCCCAGATACCAAGCCAGAGGTTCACCCGCGGCCGCGGAACGGAAATGCCGCGCGTGCCAAACCAGTTCGAGGGCTGCCATTCCGGCGAGCGCGCAGGCGGGCAGCCACTCGACTCCGGCGGGCCTGCCCACCATCGCTCTCGAATCCGATGCCGGGAGGATGCCATCGCTCATCAGCAAGATTCTTGTCAGCCCGAGCGTGAGAGCGACGAGCAGCAGCCCGAGGCCGAACACGGCCGATGCGTTCGGCACGGGCAATCGCGAGCAGGCCATGATGAGCAGCAGGAAGGGCAGCAGCGCAGCAAAGGCTGGCAGATGGGCGTGCTGGCCACCGAAAATAGCGGACATCTGGCGGTCTGCGGCCGGCAACTTTGCGCTCAGCTTGCGCATGAGCCACAGGCTGACAGCGAAGAAAAACACGGCGAACGCGCCGATGATGGCCAGCAGCGACAGATCAAGTCCGGCAGTGACCGGAATCCGAAAGAGGCTGAGCCCGGTGGCTGCCAGCGTGAGCACAAGCACGGCGGCCACGGCGAGGAGCGATGTGCTTATTAACGCGAGCCCGACGGCGATCAAATCCACCAGCAGGATCGCCGGCCAGAGGAGAAAGGATACGGTCTCGAGCCGGAATATCGGCATCAGCATCAGCAGCAGCGTGAGCGGAGGGAAAAGCTGACTCCACCATGTCGGCCGAGAGGTCAGACGCCTCCGTTCCAGCAGCAATGGGAAGACGGTGTGGAGGGCGGCAAATGCCAGGAACATGCCTAGAGCCCAAGGCAGCAGCGCCCCGGTGAGATGTTCGGAGGTCCAGACGGACAGCAAGCCGAACACCGTCAACCCTGCTACGAGGTGCAGCCGGGGCAGGCGCTCATCGAGCCATGCCACGGCGAGCAGCAGGATATCGCTCGCCAGGATAAATAGGAACAGGAGTCCCGGGTTGGCCCCCGCAGCGAGGTGATTCATGAGAAATAGCGCGAAGCCCATGGCGAGCCCCGGCATTCCCACCGCCGCCCACAGCACGGGCGAGGTTGCCTGCCGCCAGCGGCGTGCAAGGAGGTAGACAACAAAATAGATGGCGCAGAAAACGAGGCATACGGCGATCACGACTGGCGCCTGCCTTGGGTTGAACGTGTGGACGTTCCATCGGATGATCAGCACCGCCGAGATCGCGGAGGCGCAGGCGACCAGTCCCCCTAGCTTCTCGCGCCACGCGAGAAAAAAAACCCCGGCACTTACAAGGATCACGTAGCCGAAGAGCATCCATGTGCGGGCCGCCACTCCGGGATAGCCGAGAAAAGACCACGCGAAGCAAAAGGCAATCGCCGACAGGCCGATTGCGGCCTGGCCGAGCAGGGGGGAGGTGCGGTTCAGCCTGCGGCCTGCCTCGGTGGCAACCGCGAACAACCCGCAGAATCCGAGGCACACGGCCATCGCCGTGAGCGTTTTTCCCGGGGCATAAAACTTTTCGGCCCAGCTGACCATCATGATCGCTGTGCCCGTCGCGCCGAGCTGCGCGAGGTAAAACCACCTCCGGTGAATCACCACCGCGATGAGCCCGATATCCAGAACGGCAATGTAGCCGAAGAGTCCGGCCGGGTTATCCACTCCTGTAGAGAGCAGTGCGGGAGTGATGAAACCTCCGAGGATGCCTAGGATGGCGACGACCTGCGCCTCCAGCCGCACCGCGAGGATAAAGGCCGTCGCGGTGATCAGCGACATCAGCAGAAACGTAGGCACGGGACCAAAGAACTCGAAGTGATAGATCGACCGGCAGGCAAACGTCACGGCATAGAGCGACACGATCCCGGCTGCGATGAGCGTCTGCGCGGTGATCGCATAGTTTTTCCGCGGGATGAGCAGCCCTCCGACCACGAGTCCGGCACCAGCCAAAAATCCGATCGCCACGCGTGCCTCCGGTGGAATCAGATCGTGCTCGAAGGAGTATTTGACGAAGAACGCAACCGCGAGGAATAACGCCAGACCGCCCAGCCAGGCAAAGAGCCTGGCTCCCATAAACTGCTCCCAGTTGATAGATTTCGTCCAGTCGGGGGCGGACCTCTGTGGAGGGCTTGCCTGGCGATCGGACGAGGGGGGAGCAGAGAAGGAAATGGGAGGAGCGTCCGCAGGGAGGGACGTTTTCCGAGGCTTCTCGGTGCTGGCCGGAATGTCGCCAAAGGTTTTCTCCGGCTCAGGGAGCGGCGGGGGGATGGCCGGCGAGCGGCGCTCCAACTGCTCGCGAGCAGGCGGAACGAAGACGGAAGGAGGCGGAGCTGCAGGCGCGCTCTCAATGACGGGAGTGGGCGGGGGCGTTTTTGGTTTGAAGGCGAACTCCTCGGAGCGTTTCTGCCCGCCAAGCTTCCTGACTTCCCGATCCAAAATGCTGAGCTGCCGATCCAAGTCGCTTTGGCTTCTGTTGAGCGCTCGGAGCTTGATAATGGTCCAGATTGGCAGCACGACCAAGGCGGCGATGAGGTAGAGGGCGAGCAGGGCAAAGAAAAATGGCATAAAATGTTCGGTGATTGGGGGTTCTAATGTTTATGGGGTTTCCCGCTTGTTCTGTGCTTGGAGCCCCTTAGCAAGAGGTCACCGCGGCCCCCCGATGCCGACTCTGACCAGCTCGATCTGGTCCTCCTTCTCCTGCCCCAGCCCGATGGCCGCTGCGTTTTCGAGCCAGGCAGTCATGAGCGCCAGGCCCGGGAGCTTGGACGGCTTGCGTGCGTCGTCCACAAGCCGCATCGCCGTGGCGTCAACCGCCACCGGATCACGGCTGGCATAGATCGTAAAATGATCCTGTAAAAAACCGGGGTTGGCAAACGGTCCGCCGGCATATTGAAGGACGAGGCCGTCCAGAACCGTGAGCACAACTTTCTCCCGGATCATCGAGTCGGCGTAGATCTCGGCGAGGTAGGGAGCGCCATAGGAAGGAGGTTTGGTGAACCTCCGCCAGTTGTCAATATTCGGCAGGACCATGTTTGCGAGAGCCCCGTTGAGGCCGGTGAGAAAGCTGTCTGTGAGCGATGGGACGTTGATGACCTTCGTCACTTCCTTGCTCAGAATTTTAGAGTAAAAGCTCCGGCTGCTGAGCTGCTCGCCAGACATGTCGGAATATCGCGCCCATGATTTGTTTCCGAAACCGCTGTCCCCCCAGATGAGCTTTCCGAGCACCGGAGCATTGACCTGCGCCTGCGCATCGTATCCTGCGGCATGGTCCACCCAGCGGAGCTGGTATCGAGATCCGTCCCTGCGGTATCCGGCGGCAACCAGGTCCTCAAGATTCCGATCCCATACGATGATCTGCGAGGCGGGAAGCCCGGCCGCCATCAGGCCGTCCACAATCGCATCGACAACCTGAGGGTTCGTTCCGCTCACCGCTCCGCCCGCCGCCGCAACCTTGATCCCGATCCGGTCAGACTTTTTCACCAGGCTCCCCCAGGCGCGCCCGACGTCCGGCTGCCCGGTTACCGCCATGACAAGGCTGTCCATCATGCGCCGGACGACTCCTGGGTTCGCTCCGCGAGATAAGGTCAGCGATGCGCGGTCCTCGGCATAATAGACTTTCGATGGCGGAGCGGGCGGGCTGGCAGCGAGGCAAAAGGACACCGCCGCGAACAGAGAGAATACGCATGCGCGCGCCTGGCTTGCCGACTGTGATGGGAATGCCTGCATCGGGGCTCAGTCTCCCTGTTAGCGGAACTCCCCATGGAGCTCGAATTCCCGATACCTTTTTACGATGGATCGGATGTAGGCCTTTGTGGCGGGAAAGCTCATCGTTGCGCTGAGATCCTCCGCGCCGAATCCGCCCCCGAGCCCAGAGTCCCGTTCCCACCTCCTCACACGAGTGCGGCCGGCGTTGTATTCCGCCAGCGCGAAGGGGATGGGGTCGTCCTTCGCGGCCCAGTGCCGGAGCGCGTTGGAAAGGTAGAATGCGCCGGCTTCGATGTTGGTTTTCGGGTCGAAGAGGTCGGTCGGGACGAAGGTTTCGATCTTCTCGGCCCTCGCCCAATCGAGCGCGGCCCCCTCGGTGATCTGCATGAGCCCGCGCTCGCCGTGCGTGCCCAGCATTCCGGGCTGGAACCGCGATTCCCTCCAAATAACGGCCTTGATGAGCGATGGGCTCAGCCCGTAGCGGACGGCTGCCGCCGCGATCAGATCGTCGTACCGGCGATAGCGTCCGCTGAAAACCAGCTTCTGGAGGCTGTAGTTGTCGTTGTGTCCGGCGGCCAGCCAAACAACCAGCCCGGCCAATGCGGCCAGCAAATAGAAGAAAAGAGCTCTCATCCCCATGGGAAGCCCCATGCCAGGCGAATGTTTGCCCGGGGCGGCAGGGCTGGCTTCCGGAGGTATCTCAGACAAGGTCATCGGGCATTCTCCTCATCCGGCATCCGGCAGGATAACGGCTGCTGCTTTGTCCCTGCAGAAGAGGCCAGGAAGGCGAGCATTCTGCCCGTCAGGCCTTTTTCGCGGCGGTAGGAGTAGTAGTCTTCCGGCCGCGAGGCGGTGCATGTGCCGCAGTCGTGAATGTCCCGGACGCCGGCCGACGCGAGCTGGCGGACGATTTCTTCCGCAAAGTCCGTTTCGTAGTGCGGCGGGCGGATGCAGGGGGAAAC
Source organism: Verrucomicrobiia bacterium (assembly GCA_037127695.1). GTDB lineage: Bacteria > Verrucomicrobiota > Verrucomicrobiia > Chthoniobacterales > Terrimicrobiaceae > QYQL01. The sequence goes on from JBAXXX010000014.1 coordinate 38,262, forward strand.
TTGTGCGACGAGGTCGGACGGGGCGGCTGAGGCAGCGAGGCAGAGGGCCTCGACGGCCGAGGAAACGATGCCGAGCCCTGTGCCGGTTTTTCCCGAGTGGACGAGGGCGATGCCTCGCCCATGCCGGTCGGCGAGGTAGACGGCGGCACAATCCGCGACGTAGATGCCGAGGCAGACTCCTGGGATGGTCGTCAGAAGCCCATCGGCACCGGGAGACGCAGTCGGGGAGGAGACCTCGGCGATGCGCCCGCCATGGACCTGCTCCGCTGAGGCGAAAGCCATGCCTCCCAGCCCGGCGGCGGCCAAGGCCTCGCGATGTATGGGTCCGAGCCGGGAAAGAGCTTCCTCGCGCTCCACATGTACATCGAGGCCGGAAACCCTGCGGGTGAATCCGGCGCAGAGGAAGGGGAGGGATTCGAGGGCGGGAAAGGATTCGAAAAGCATTGTGATTTCTCAGGGCCAACCCGCAGTATATGCACGGCAGGGAGGGCCGTGCCACGGGATTTTTCATCGAGGGAGAAACCGGGCTCACCATCCCTGGCGCTCCGAGGGGCGCGCCGGATTTCCGGGCTAGTCGAGCGTCTGCCTGTAGCACCCCACGCCGACAAACAGGGCGGCCAGGAGAAAGATGCAGATCGGGATCATCTCGTGGGCCGTGGGCTGGATGCCGCTCCCCTTCAGGAGGATGCCCCGGATGATCCGCAGGAAGTGAGTGAGCGGGAAAACCTCCCCCAGCCACTGCGCCCAGACGGGCATGCCTCGGAACGGAAACATGAAGCCCGAGAGAAGGAGGGAGGGAAGAAAAAAGAAAAACGACATCTGCATCGCCTGCAGCTGGTTTGACGCCACGCTGGAAAACGTCACCCCGACCGCAAGGTTGGCAGCAATGAAGACGAACGTCGCCCCGAGCAGCAGGGGCAGGCTTCCGATCATCGGCACGCGGAAGATCAGGGCTGCGGCCGCCAGGATCAGCGCGACCTGAATGTAGCCGACAAGGATATACGGGATAATTTTTCCGACCATCACCTCGATCGGCAGGGCCGGCATCGAGAGAAGGTTTTCCATCGTTCCCCGCTCGCGTTCGCGGGTGATCGCCAGCGCGGTGATCATGACCATCGTCATGGTCAGGACGACCCCCATGAGTCCCGGTACAATGTTGTATTGGGAGATCGCCTCCGGGTTGAATTTGGCGTGGACGATGAGGTCCACCGGGCCCGGCTTGCCCAGCAGCCCGGCTGCCGGTCCCGCGAGGTCCCGGTTCCAAGCATTCCTTGCCAGCTCCTGCATGGCCGAAATCGCGTTGCTGGTGGCTGCCGGATCAGTCGCATCGGCCTCCATCAGGATCTCTGGCCGGTCGCCGCGCAGGAGCGAGCGGGAAAATTCCGGAGGAATCGTGAGGACGAACTGCACGCGGCCAAGCTGGAGCGCCTCGCGTGCCGCCGACTCGTCGAGCCGTTCGCAAATCTGAAAATACCCGCTGTTTTCCATTCCGAAAAGCAGCGTCTGCACATAGGGCCCGCTGTCGCCGAGGACGACGGCGGTCGGCAGGTTCTTCGGGTTCGAGTTGATCGCAAACCCAAAAAGCGTGAGCTGGATGAGGGGGACGCCGACCATCATGCCGAATGTCAGGCGGTCGCGCCGCATCTGGATGAACTCTTTGACGACGATCGCCGCCAGCCGGTGGATGTTGAAGAACTTCATTGGAAGTTATCCCGGGAGGACTCCATGAGGTGGATGAAGACGTCCTCGAGGCTCGAGGGGATCCTCTGCCACTCGGCGTCCGGCCGGCGCTCCGGGCGGATGGCCGCCTCAAGATTGGCCGCATCGATCCCGCTGATGTGAAGCCGGGTGCCGAACGGGACGACCTGCTCGACGCCGGGCTTTCCGGCCAGGCGCTCAGCGATCCCTTGCAGGTCCGGGCCGGCAACCGACCAGGTCTGCAGGCCCGAGGCGGAGATGACTTCTTGAACCGTACCGGTCGCGAGCAGGCGCCCGTAGGAAAGATAGCCGATCCGGTGGCACCGCTCCGCCTCGTCCATGTAGTGTGTGGTGATCAGGACGGTGAGCCCGTCGGAAGCGAGATGGTGAAGGGATTCCCAAAAGTCGCGTCGCGCCTTGGGGTCAACTCCGGCGGTCGGCTCATCGAGAAGGAGAAGCTTCGGGCCGTGGAGAACGCAGGCCGCCAGGGCGAGCCGCTGCTTCCAGCCGCCCGAGAGCCCGCCCGCAAGCTGGTGCCTGCGGCCTGCGAGGCCGTGCTCCTGCAACGCCTTTTCCAATGTTGCCCGGCGGTCCGGTAGGCCATAAACGCGGGCGACGAAATCGAGGTTCTCCTGAACCGTCAGATCCTCGTAAAAGCTGAACCGCTGGGTCATGTAGCCGACCTGGTTTTTGATCTTTCGGCTGCCCGAGAGGAAATCGGCTCCGAGGCAGGTCCCATCCCCTCCATCGGCTTTCAGGAGGCCGCAGAGCATCCGGATGAACGTCGTCTTTCCGCTGCCGTTCGGCCCGAGGAACCCGTAGATCTCTCCTTGTTCGACCCGGAGGGACACATGGTCGACAACCAATTTGCCGCCGAAGCTCTTCGTTACTCCCCGCACATCGATAGCAGGATCCCCGCTCACCGTGGATCCCTGCTCACCTGAACCGGCTGGCCCGGGTGCAGGGCGGCCGCCTTGGCTGGATCAAACGAGACCTCGACCATGAAGACAAGCTTCGCCCGGCTCTCCCGGCTGAAAATCTCAGGCGGAGAATATTCGGCGTCCGGGGAGATAAAGGAAATGCGTCCTGCCACGGGCGCCCCACCGTCAGCCGTTACCACGACCTCCTCGCCGGTCCGGAGCGATGCGAGGACAGCCTCGGGAACAAAACATCTTGCCCGGATCCTGTCTGGCGGAAGGAGGCTGACGACCGCCTGCCCAGCTGGGATCCACTCTCCCGGACGGAAGAGCGTGTCGAAGACGAGGGCCTGGCCACGGGCGTGCTGAACTTTCTGTTCGAGGTTCCACTGCGCCTCGCCCATTTGAGCACGGGCGGCATCCGCGCGGGCTTGGGCGGCGGCGACCTGGTCGTCACGCCCGCCGAGGCGCGCGGTTTCGAGGGAGGCGTCGAGGGCGGCTGCAACTTCCATCAGAACAAGATCCGCGCTCTGGTAGAGGTTCAGATTTTCCTGCGCCACCACCTTCGTGCGATACAAATCCTTCGAGCGCCTGAGCTGGATATCTGCATAGGCCTGGGCTGCCAAAGCGGCCTTCTGCTCGTGCTCGATCAGGTCAATCTCTGTCGGGCGGCGGCCTTTTTTCAGATCCTCGAGCGAGGCTTGCGCCTCGGCCCGTTCGAACCCGGCTGCTGCCAGCCGGTCTTGTTCGGGCTGCGGATCGAGCGCAAACAGCTCGCTGCCGGCCGCGACACGGGCCCCTCGCTCGACAGAAAGCCGAAGCAAGCGTCCCGCCACGGGAGAAGCCACGAGCACGTAGTCGCCGACGATATACCCGTCATAGCTGCGGCCCTGCGACGGCCGGCATCCTGCCAGCCATAGGCCCAAGGCTCCCGCAACGAGCAGGCTGGCAAGGGCCAGGAGCGGCGCACGAAAAAAACTCATTGGTGATGACGCTGATATCAGAAGTTGCCACGGCTGGCAACCTTGCGCCCGAAACCCGGAAACCCCGAGGCAGGGCATGGCGGGGCAGTGCGGCAGCGGCAGGAATCTGAGAATTCTACGGGCTTGAACCGCGCGGACCTATCGGACAAGGTTTTGCCATGGCATCGGTTTCCACTGATCTTGTTTCTGACATTCTTGAGCTGAAGCGCAAGAGGAACGCGGTGATTCTGGCTCACAACTACCAGACTGCGGACATCCAGGAGGTGGCGGATTTCGTCGGGGATTCTCTCGGGCTGAGCTACAAGGCGGCTGAGACCGGGGCGGATGTCATCGCGTTTTGCGGGGTTCATTTCATGGGCGAGACGGCGAAGATTGTGAGCCCGTCCCGCACGGTGGTGATCCCGGACCTGGATGCCGGCTGCTCGCTTTCGGACTCATGTCCGGCGGACAAGCTGGCGGAGCACCTCGCTGGGCACCGCGAAAAGAACTACTACGTGATTGCCTATATCAACTGCAGCGCCGGGGTGAAGGCGATCGCCGATGTCATCTGCACGAGCGGGAATGCCGTCAAAATCGTGGAGTCCGCCCCCCAGGGTCGGAATATCCTTTTCGTGCCGGACCAGAACCTCGGGGCCTGGGTGATCGAGAAGACCGGGCGCCCGATGGATTTGTGGCGGGGGAACTGTTATGTGCATGTGGAGTTCACCCGAGACAGCATCGGGAGGATCCGCGCGGAGCATCCCGATGCCAAAGTTGTCGCCCATCCAGAATGCATGCACGCGGTGCGGCTGCTTGCCGACGAGGTTTGCTCGACAGAAAAGATGGTTTCCTTCTGCCGCGAGAGCTCGGCCCGGGAGTTTATCATCGTGACCGAGAGCGGGATGCTGCACCGCCTGCGCCGCGAGGTGCCAGGCAAAACCTTTCTTCCCGGCCCGACCGATCTCTGCTCGTGCAGCGACTGCCGGTATATGAAGCTGAACACCCTGGAGAAGCTCAGGGGCTGCCTCTCCGACCTGAGCCCGGAGATCACGATCCCCGAGGAGGTGCGCTCAAGGGCGGAGCGCTCCGTGCGCCGGATGCTCGATATCTCGCGCTGAGCGAGGCGCCCGCAGCCCCCCCTGCTACGGCGGGGAGCCGTCCTCGTCGGCCGGCGTGAAGTAATAGACCGCCGTATGGCCGACCTGCTGGACGAGGACCGAGCCAGTGACCTCAGCGAGGGATTTCGAAAGCGTCTTCCGCTCGTCCTTGAAGCCTTCAAAGCGAACTTTTACCAGCCGGTTCTTCTCGAGGAGCTTGCGGAGCTCGGCGAGAAACTCGGGGGACGCCCCCGCTTTGCCGAGCTTGATCGCTGGCTTGAGGAGCTGCCCGCGGCTTTTGAGCTCCCGCATCGTGAGTTTTTCCTCTGCCATAGTGATTTTTGCAGGCTAGGGGAGCGCGCGCCAGAGGAGGAAGCCGATGGTGGTCAGGATCAGGCATAGCACCAGAAATTTGATCCTTGCGTTTTGGAGCTCGCGTACGGGAAGGGGGCGGCGCTTTCCGGCCAGTTTCTGGCTGCGAGCTCCGCGGGCTCCGTTGAGGGAGATGGCTGGAGATGCGGTGTGCGCCCGAAGTCGAGCCAGCTCCTTTTCCTTCGATCTGCGCGCTTCCAATTTTGCCGGCAGCATCTTGAGCTGGCGCTCGAGCTCCTTCTCCTTGCGGCGGAGCTCGTCAGCCTCCTTTTCGAGGTTGCGCTCTTCAGCTGTCAGCTTGCTCGCGCGGGCTGGGGTCGGCCGTGCCATGTCTTATTTCGTGACGGCCAGCCAAACCCAGATTGCGAGCCCGGCGGCCGCGAGCACCTGGAGGGGCAGAGTGAACGCAAACCCGCTCTTCAGCCAATACACGAACCCGCGCTCCTCATAGGCCGCATAGTCGCCATCCATCGGGAATGCCGGCGACGCCTCTGACGGCGCATCGGGAGAAATCTTTGCCTGGGCTTTGAGAAATTCCGCCCGCGCATCCTCCACCGCGCTGATCGCTTTGCTCAGCTCGCGCGGGAGTTCGTTGCCGGTCCATCCCCGGGAGTTGATCGTCTCAAGATGCCTGAGGTGCCCGGTGAACGAGTTGTAGATTGAGTGGAGCTGCTCGAGCCGTTTCTGGGTTTCCTCCACCTCGCGCTGCACGACGACCAGCGAGCGGGTGAGCTTGTCCAGCATCTCCGCCCGCCCGGCATCCAACTCCTCCTGCCGGCGCTTGAGCTCCTCGAGGCGCTGCTTTTCGCGCTCGATTTCCTCCTGCTTCTGCTTCAGGCTCTCCAGCTCGGCGCGCACCTGCTGAACTTTCTCACCCAGTTCGCCCGAAGTATCGTCATCAAGGTCGAGTTCCTGATCGGGGGCTTTGTTGTAGTCTGCTGGCATTTATAAAATATCCTTTGATGAGTTGTATCCCGCGCCGCACGAAATTCCAGAGAAAATCTGTTTTCTTTGGAATTTTATATCGGGCGGGATGGGGAGGAAAACTTCCGGATGATGACGTAGAAGACCGGGGTGAGAAAGATGCCGAAAAACGTGACTCCGAGCATGCCTGAGAAGACGGCGGTGCCGAGGGCCTGGCGCATTTCGGAGCCGGGGCCGGAGGCGACGACGAGCGGGACAACCCCGAGGATGAAGGCGAACGAGGTCATCAGGATCGGGCGCAGGCGCAGGCGGCAGGCTTCGGCGGCGGCGGCGAACCGGTCTTTTCCCGCGTCTTCGAGCTGCTTCGAAAACTCGACGATGAGGATCGCATTTTTGCAGGCGAGACCGACGAGGACGATAAACCCGATCTGCGTGAAGATGTTGTTGTCCATCCCCCGCAGGAGGACGCCTCCGATCGCCGAGAGCAGGCACATCGGGACGATGAGGATGATCGCCAGGGGAAGCGTCCAGCTTTCATACTGTGCGGCGAGGGTGAGGAAGACGAAGAGCACGCAGAGCGGGAAGATGAAGAGCGCAACGTTGCCGGCGAGGATTTGCTGGTAGGTGAGGTCGGTCCACTCGAAGCCCATGCTTGGCGGCAGGTTCTTTTTCGCGAGCTCCTGCATGATCGCCACAGCCTGTCCGGAGCTGGCGCCCGCGGCCGTGCTCCCGACGATATCGGCGGCAGGGTAGAGGTTGTAGCGCAGGACGGAGGCCGGCGCGGTGATCTCGGACACCGCGGCGAGCGTGCCCAGCGGAACCATCGCGCCGGAGCTGCTGCGGGCCTTGAGCTTGAGGATGTCGTCGGGAGATTCCCGGAACTTCGAGCCGGCCTGCGCGTTGACCTGAAACGATCGCCCGAAGAGCGTAATGTCGTTCACATAGGACGACCCCAGCTCGATCTGCAGCGTGCTGAAAACATTGCCTAGCGGGACATTCAGCGTCTTGGCCTTCACCCGGTCGATGTCGAGAAAGATCTGGGGCGTCCCCGAGCTGAAGCTGGAGAATACGTTCGAGAGGCTCCTGTTGTCATGTGTTGCGCCCGCGAGGTTCTGCGCGGCTTCCTCGAGCGCGCCGAACCCTGCCCCGCCACGGTCCTGCACCATGAGCCGGAACCCTCCCGTGCTGCCGAGCCCGTCCACAGGCGGCGGGCCGAAGACCCCGGTGAGCGCCTGCGGGATTTGTGAGAGAAGCCCGTTGAGCTTGCGCGCGATGGCCGGTCCGGTGAGGGCGTCCGACTTCCGGCGATCGAAGTCATCGAGGATGATAAAGATGGTTGCCGCGTTCGAGAGGTTTGATCCGGAGACGACCGAGAGCCCGTTGATAACGAGCGCGTGGGCGACCCCCGGGGTCTTGCGGATGATCTGTCCGGCAGCCTCGGAGACGGCTTTTGTGCGGGTGATCGAGGCGGCGTCCGGGAGCTGCACGTTTGCGATGAGGTAGCCTTTGTCCTGCTGCGGGATGAACCCAACCGGGGCTTTGATAAACCCCAGGGCCGTGAGCCCAAGAAGCCCGGCGTAGATGATGGCGATGAACGCGGTTGCGCGCACCAGGCGCGCGACGATCGCGCCGTAAAGGGATTCGACCTTTCCAAAGAGGCGGTTGAAGCCGCGGAACAGCCAGCCGAGGAGCGCATCGAGCACGCGCGCAAAGACGTCTTTCTTTGCCCCGGGTGGCTGGAGCAGAATCGCAGCAAGCGCCGGGCTGAGAGTCACCGAGTTGAATGCCGAAATAACCGTCGAAACCGCGATCGTCAGCGCAAACTGACGGTAGAATTCTCCCGAGATGCCCGGGATGAATGCGGTCGGCACGAAGACGGCGGTGAGGACGAGCGCCACGGCGACCACCGCGCCGAACACTTCCTCCATCGCCTTCCGTGCCGCCTCGACCGGGCCCATGCCTAGGTGCAGGTTCCTCTCGACGTTTTCTACCACCACGATCGCGTCGTCCACGACGATGCCGATGGCCAGCACGATGCCGAAGAGCGAAATGTTGTTGAGGGAAAATCCGAACGCCGCCATCGCCGCAAACGTGCCGATGAGCGAGACCGGCACGGCGATGAGCGGGATGACTGTCGCCCGCCAGGATTGCAGAAAGATCAGGACGACCAGGATCACCAGCGCGATCGCCTCGAAGAGTGTGTGGACGACCGAATTGACAGATTCCTCCACAAACCCGGTCGTGTCATAGTCGATCCGGTATTCCATCCCGTCGGGAAAGCGGAGCTTCATCTCCTCCATCAGCGCGCGAATTTTTTTAGCGGTGCCGAGCGCGTTGCCTCCCGGCTGCTGGTAGATTGCGATGCCGACGGTCTCGCGCCCGTCGAGCGTGCTCTCGATGCTGTAGTTCCGGGCGCCGAGCTCCGCGCGGCCGATATCTCCGAGGCGGACGACCTCCCCGCGCTTCCCCTGCTTGACGACGATCTGTTCAAACTCCTCGGTTGAGGCGAGGCGTCCCTGGGCGTTGACGGTATATTGGAACGCGGTGTTCGGACCTGCGGGGGGGGCGCCCACGACGCCGGCCGCGACCTGCACGTTTTGCTCGCGGATCGAGGCGACGACATCTTCTGCCGCAAGCCCCCGGGCCGCCAGCTTCTCCGGATCCAGCCAGATCCGCATGCTGTATTCGTATCCGAAAATCATGATGTCCCCCACGCCCTCCACCCGGGCGAGGGCGTCCTTGAGCTGGAGGATGGCGTAGTTGCCGAGGTAGAGCGCATCGAAGCGCTTGTCGGGCGAGACGAGGTTCACGATCATCATCATCGATGCCGACTGCTTTTTCACAGCGACGCCGCTGCGGCGGACGTCTTCCGGCAGGAGGGGGAGGGCGAGGTTCACCCGGTTCTGCGTGAGCACCTGCGCGGTGTCGAGGTTGGTGCCGAGCTTGAAGGTGACCGTGAGCGAGTAGGACCCGTCGCCATTCGATTGCGAGGACATGTAGAGCATGTTCTCCACGCCGTTGACCTGCTGCTCGATCGGCGCTCCGATCGTCTCCGCGACGGTCTGCGCATTTGCTCCCGGATAGCTCGTCGCCACCTGCACTGTCGGCGGGGTGATCTCGGGATACTGCGCGATCGGCAGCGTCATCAATGCCACCGCGCCGACAATCGTGATGATGATCGACAGCACCGAAGCGAAGATCGGACGGTCGATAAAAAAGCGGCTGATGTTCACGGCTTCGCCTCCGGTTCCGGAACCGCGACCTCAGATGTCGCCGGGAGCGTGCCGCCCGACCATGGAGAGACCGTGACTTTTTCTCCCTGGCGCGCCTTCATGAGGCCTTCCACCACCACTTTTTCTCCGGCCTGTATCCGGCCCTTGACCGCGCGCCAGCCATCATCCTGCAACGTGCCGGGATCCACACGCCGGTAATCCACGGTGCCGTCCGGCTTCACGATGTAAACAAACTTTTGCCCCTGGTCGGTGCCGATCGCCTCCTGCGGAACCAGGAGGGCCTGGTATTTTTTCCCGGCCGGGAACCTCAGCCTGACGAACATGCCGGGCCCGAGCAGGTTGGATTTGTCATCGAAGATCCCCCGGATGGAGATTGTGCCGGTGTCGGTGCTCACGCGGTTGTCTGCAAAGTCGATCACCCCCTCGTGCGGGAAATCTTTTTCATCGGCGAGCTGGAGCTGTATGGATGAGGGTTTATGGGGGTGAGTTCCTTCGTCCTGGGCGGTATTGTTCAGCCGCACGTAGCGCAGGAGCTGGCGCTCATCGAGGTCGGCGTAGGCGTAAATCTTCTCCGTGGAAACGATGTTTGTGAGCGGGGCTGTCATATCCGGGGTGATCAGGTTGCCCGGCGTCACCGAGGCCTTGCTCGTCTGCCCGTCGATCGGCGCGGTGATCCGGGTGAAGTCGAGGCTGAGCTTCGCCGTGTCGTAGGCCGCGCGGGATCCGGCCAGGGTCGCCTGCGCCTTGAGGAGCGCCGCAGACTTCGTATCGAAATCCTGGGCGGAAACGGCGTTCTTCTCTCGCAATTCCTTCGTCCGGTTGAACTCGATTTCCGCCAGCTTCAGATCCGCTTGCGCGCTGTTATAAGATGCGGTCGCCCGATCCAGGTCGGCCTGGTACGGGCGCGGGTCGATGAGGAAGAGGACGTCGCCCTTCTTGACTTCCTGGCCGTCCTGAAACTTCGTCTCGGTGAGGTATCCGCTCACCCGTGCGCGGATGTCAACGCTCTCGATCGCATCGGTCCTCCCGGTAATGATGGCAAAATCCTGAATTTCCCGCTCCTGCACCGGAATGACCGTGACAGTCGGCGGAGGCGGCTCGGGAGCATCCTGCTGTCGGCAGCCGGAAGCCGCAACCAGGAGTGAGCCGGCGAAGATCCAAGATATCCAGGAGATCGATTTCATCGGGCTCACCTTACCGGGAGAGGTAGGCCATGGCGAACAGAATCCGGAACCGTGGGCGCTCCCAAGCGAACAGGCGATAAAATGTGTTGTTCAACTCTCCTGCCTATCATAAAAGGAGCCGCCCGGTTTTTTAAGCGGGGCAGATCACAACCTAACAACAAAATACCAACTACTATGAGCGACAAGAAACTTTTCCGGGCGGGCGTGCTGTTCGGGGACGAGGTGAAGGCGGTTCTGGATTATGCGAAGGCGAACGAGTTTGCCCTTCCTGCGGTGAACTGCATCGGGACGGATACGATCAATGCGGCGCTGGCGGCCGGCCGCGAGGCGAACTCGCCGATGATGATCCAGTTTTCCAACGGCGGAGCACAATTTTTCATTGGCAAGGGGGTGAGCAAGGAAGGGCAGCTCGGGCCGATCCTGGGCGGGATTGCTGGCGCGCATTACGCGGATGCGGCGGCGAAGGCCTACGGGGTTCCGCTGATTCTGAATACCGACCATTGCGCGAAGAAGCTTCTGCCCTGGGTGGACGGGATGCTTGCGGCGGCCGAGGAGCAGTTTGCGAAGACCGGGAAGCCGCTCTACAGCTCCCACATGCTCGACCTTTCGGAGGAGCCGCTTGAGGAGAACATCGGGACCTGCGCGAAGTATCTTGCGCGGATGAGCAAGATCGGCATGACCCTCGAGATCGAGCTCGGAGTCACCGGCGGGGAAGAGGACGGGGTGGATAATTCCGGAGTGGATGAATCCCGGCTCTACACCCAGCCGCACGAGGTCGCTCATGCCTACGAGGTCCTCAGCAAGATCAGCCCGGACTTTACGATCGCTGCCGCCTTCGGAAACGTTCACGGGGTTTACAAGCCGGGCAACGTGAAGCTCAAGCCGGTGATCCTGAAAAATTCGCAGGACTTCATCGCGGAGAAGTTCGGCACCGGTCCGAAGCCGGTCAATTTCGTTTTCCACGGCGGGTCTGGATCCTCGCGCGAGGAGATCCGTGAGGCGCTCAGCTACGGCGCGGTCAAGATGAACCTCGACACTGACCTCCAGTGGGCGTTCTGGGACGGGGTGCGCGCCTACGAGGCGAAGAACCATGATTTCCTGCAGGGCCAGATCGGCAACCCGACCGGCCCGGATGCGCCGAACAAAAAATACTACGACCCGCGGACCTGGCTCGGAGCCGGTGAGGCGGCGTTCACCAAGCGCCTCATCACCTCCTTTGAGGACCTCAACTGCATCGGGCGCAACGCCGGCTGACAGGGCGGCCCGCAGGGGCGCTGAAGGGCGCGGGTGAAGTTTGATGTCATTGTCGTCGGGGCCGGCGCGGCGGGGCTTTTTTGTGCCGCCACCGCCGGCCTGCGGGGGCGCAAAGTCCTCGTCCTCGAACACAATGCGAGGGCTGGGGAAAAAATCCGGATTTCCGGGGGCGGGCGCTGCAACTTCACGAACGTCCATGCGGGTCCCGACAACTACATTTCCGGGAACCCCGGGTTCTGCCGATCCGCGCTTGCCAGGTTTTCTCCACAGGATTTTCTCGCGCTGGTTGAGAAGCACGGGATCACCTATCACGAAAAGACCCAGGGCCAGCAATTTTGCAGCGGCTCGTCGGGCGAGATCCTCTCGATGCTTTTGCGCGAATGCTCGGCAGGCGGCGTCGAGATCCGGTATGGCGCACGCATCGAGGATGTCGCCCCCGGTTTCCGCCTGAGGACAAATGCCGGCGACGTTTTCAGCGATTCCCTGGTCGTCGCTACCGGGGGGCTCTCGTTTGCCAAGCTCGGGGCCAGCGGGTTCGGGCACCGGATTGCCAGGCAGTTCGGGATGTCGGTCACCCCGCTCCGGCCCGGGCTCGTTCCGCTGATCTTGGAGGGGCAAACCCTCCGCGCGTTTGCTCCGGTCAGCGGGGTTTCGCTTCCGGTTCGGACAAGGTGCCGGCAGGGAGATTTTGAGGGGGCGCTCCTTGTGACCCACCGCGGGTTCAGCGGCCCCGCCATCCTCCAGATTTCGTCGTTTTGGAATCCGGGCGATCGCCTGACGATTGATCTTCTTTCTGGAAAAACGATCCCGTTTCGCGCCGGGGCGACCAGCGCGCCGGCCGTGCTCTCGGAGGTCTGGCCCCGCCGGTTTGCGGACGCCTGGTGCTCGCTGCACGCTCCCCAAAAACCGCTGGCATTGTGGTCCGATCGGGAGCGGAGGCGAACCGAGGATCTTGCCCGCTGCTGGCCGGTCGCATTTGCAGGCACCGAAGGCTATGCGAAGGCCGAGGTCACGCTCGGAGGCGTGGATACGGGCGGATTGTCCTCGAAGACGATGGAGTCCCGCACCCAGAGCGGGCTTTTCTTTATCGGAGAGGTCGTCGATGTCACCGGATGGCTCGGCGGATACAACTTCCATTGGGCGTGGGCAAGCGCCCGCGCCGCAGGGGAAGCGGCCTGAGCCCGAATATGAAAGGATCCCTTGGATCGGCGTTAGTGATTCCTATCAAGGCTGCGCAAGCGTATGGTTTGAATTAACCCGCCAACGCGCTGAGAGGCATCAGAAAGCTTGCGAGCGGAGAAAGGCCCGATCCCGCAGGGTGCCGGAGAAACCAGGGCTTTAGATCGTGGGCCGCCCGTGCGCGAATCAGCAATCCCGATTTTGAACAGAAGCCGGGCCGGTCAACCCTCGCAGCCCTGGCGCTCGGGCGATCCGGATGGCAATCTGGCAACGGAGGACGCGTAGAGACCTATGCCCGGCCGCGCGCTGAGGCCATGCGCAAAAATGCTGAGCAACACGGTGACCATGGCGGCAAGGCGGATGGTTGATTCGCCGGGATGCTGCGCGTCGTGCTCCAGATACACCAACGCGAGAACGATCGATGCAAGCCCGCGCGGCCCGAACCAGCCCATGAACAAAACCGTGTTCAGGCTCAATCGTGTTCCGACAAGGGCGATCGCCACGGGCAGCATCCGCACGGCCGTCAGGTTCAGGAGGGCATACAGCACATGGTCGGCAGAGAAATGCTGCCAGTTCCGGGCGACCAGCATGCCGAACAGGAAGAACACGGAAAGGTTGATGAGCTGCCCCCATTCCTCGGTGAAATCCACGCTGTGCTTTCCTGCCTCCTTGAAACCCATTTGCACTGCCAGCCCAGCCACGAACGCCGCGATGAACATGCTCGCCCCAACGGCTTCGGAAATGGGCAGGCAAAGCAGAGGCAGCGCAACAACTCCGAGCTGAGACCACGATTCCAACACGGATTCTTTCCTGTGAGCCATGCCGAGCAGCCATCCGCCGATCAGGCCAATCCCCGCTCCCATGATCGCGCCATAGCCGAGTTGCTCCAAAATAAACTGATGCAGGCCCGGGCCGCTGCCTGATGCCCCGGACCCCGCCAGCGCGATGAAGAAGAGCAGGAACGGCACGGAAAGGCCGTCGTTGAGCCCTGCTTCCACATTGAGTGCCTGCCGGATTTTCATCGGGACACGAGGGCTGCTCACGATGACCTGTCCGAGCCCGGCGTCCGTTGGGGCAAGGATGGCGGCGAGAATTCCCGCCTCCCAGATGGACAGCTGTCGAAAAACAACCAGCGCCCCGAGGGTGCCGAGGAGCAGGGTCAGAAGCATCCCGGCACTGAGCAGTCGGGCGGGAAGGTTGCGTATGTTCCGCAATACCCGGAGGTCGGTGCGGCTTGCGTCGGTGAAGAGCAGCAGCACCAGCCCGATCTCTGCCAGCCGCAAAAAAAAGTCCTGGTTGTTTTCGCGAACGCCAAGTTCCGAGGTGACCAGATAAACCACCATCCCGGCAACGGTGAACACGATGGGGGCGGTGACGACGGTTCGGTCGATGCGGGCCGAAAGCAGGCTGTAAAAGAAAACCAGCGCGATAAAAACGGATAGAAGAATCATGAAATCTCAGATGCGCGGGTCCGCTATGACAGGTGTCACCGCAAGCGGGATGCTCCAAACCGCACGCTTCATTGTGCCGCATGGAGCCGGAGGATGCGCCTCACCTCCTTGATCGCCTGCGCGTTCTGGTGGGCACCGTGGTCCGACGGGACGACCAGTTCGCTCTGTGCGCCCGGCATGTGGCTGCTCCAGTAGGGCACAATCCCGTCGCTGCAGACGGGCTTGGTGCGGTCCTTGTTCCCGCCCACCCCGCGGTCGCCGCTGATTACATGATACGGGATGCCGGGCGTTACCGGCACGGTGTTGATCGCCTTCACGAAGCGGTTGTTCGGCGCGAGGGTATCCACGCTGTTCGGCATGCGTTTGAGCTTCAGCTCGTCGCTTTGAAATGTGGCGGTTTTCACGAGGTCCCCGCTGGCGCGGAGAAGGGAGGTCGGGGTCTTGACCAACATCGATCCGATGCGGCCGAGCGAACTCTTGGCCATGTTGCTTCCCCGCAGCGGCGCGGAGATGAAGACCACCCTCCCAACTTCCGGCCGGCGAGGGAAGATGACCGCCTCGGAAAGGAGCTTTTTGGTCTCCGGCGCAAGCTGTGTTTCTTGAGGCGTCTTCTTAAAAATCTCCATCCAGAGCTTGTCGCCGGGATCGGTGATCAGCAGCCGCGCGATGCAACCGCCCATGCTGTGGCCGATGACGACCATCGGCTTTTTCAGCGGAAACTTCTTCTCGATCGCATCGAGCTCGCGCCGCAGGAGCATTGCGGCATACGGATACGGATATCCGCTCGGGTAGCTGTAGAGCCAGAACTGGCAGCTCTGCCGGATCCTCTCGTCGCCGCGCAGGGCGTTGATCATCGGCGTCCAGGTCGCGGGCGTATCCATGAGGCCGTGGATGACGAGCACGACCGTCTTGTTCGGATCATACGGCTGCAGCCGCGTGATCCGCGCCGTCTCCTCAAAAAGCTCCGGACGCAGGAGGCGCGGCAGCTCGTATTGCTTCGGATTCGCGCTGGCGAGCATCACCGCCAGCGGCACGGTGTAGTTGGCCGCAAGCGGAAAGCGCTTTCCGCCGAAGCGGACGTGCTCGGTGGCAAGCGGATCCTCGATCGAGAGGATCGCGCGCCTCCCCTCGAAGCGGATGACCGCAGTGACCCCATAGAACGTGCGCGGCGGCCCGAAGTTCTCCTTCATGTTCTTGTTCGTTTCCCGGCCGATCGCCACCAGCGGCGCTCCGAGGCCGTCCTTGAGGGTCTTCTCGGTAACGTATTTCCCCCTCACGTCGAACTGGTCGGCCGGCACGAAGGTGAAGAGCAGAGGGTTCCACTGCGGGCGCGGATCCGGCTTGAAGGTCAGAAGAAAATCCCCGCCTTCCGCCGGCACGCGCAGCGGGCGTGTCCAGGGATTGATCTGTGCCTCCTTCATGATTCCGATGACACGGGCGACGGCGAAGTTGTAATCCGCCTGTGCGGCCTTGTCGCCGGGGTTGCGCTCGAACTCCTGCGCGGCGGCCTGCGCCGCAGCGAGGTATTCTCCCAGCGCAACCAGTGGCTCTCCCCGCTCCTTCCGCAGAGCTGTCGCGATGCGCTGCTCGACAGACACAAGTGCGGCCGTCATCGACCGCACCGGGCGGAATTGCGGGCGTCTTTCCGAGATGCTCGCATATTGTGCGCAGCCGGCGAACGCGATGCAAAAAGCAAACAGAGGGATGGAAATTCTCAGGTTCATCATGGAAATCGGAAATCTCCTCTATGGAGGAGCAATGGCATTCTGCAACAGCAAGAATTCAAGCGCAATCCCGGCCCCTTCAACCTCCTGGCGCACTGGTGATGCCCGCCAGAACTGCTTCGAGCACGAGCATCGCGAGGATGGCCGCCGTGGCCGTGGCGGCCGCCCGCGCTTCGGGTGAGAACCTGTCGAAGACACTGTAGCCGGCGCGTGCCGCCAGCCCCGAGATGAGCGCGATCGCCCCTCCAGATTCCGAAGATTTTTGACATCATAGGGGATTGTTATTTGCGTGAGCGGGGATGGGGCCTCTACGGCTGCGGCGGCAGCAGATAAAGCGTCATGGCAAAAACCAGATAGACCATGAGCACGAGCACTCCGACGAACCAGGCCGAGCGTCCGCTGCTCGTGACCAGCGCCGCGGTCAGGGCAGCGATGAGCATCATCACGACCGCGCCCGGCCAGAAGCTGAGGTCCATCGGGGACGGGCCCATGAAATAGCTTGCGAGCACAAGGACCGGCGCGACGAAGAGTGCGATTTGTGATGCGCTGCCCAGTGCGATCCCGACGCTGAGGTCCAGATGGTTCTTGCGCGCGCCGGAAAATGCCGAGGCCATTTCCGCTGCGCCTCCGACGAGCGCCCGGACGGTTAAATTCCTGCACATGCCATTTGAGGCCGCCGAGTCAGAAACGACGCGCCCAGCACGAAGAGCGTGTTGGTCACAATCGCTCCGGCAATCGACGATTTTACGAGCATGTATTCCCCGGCGCGCAGGGCGGTGAGCGCGATGATCAGCTCGGTCAGGTTTCCGAGCGTGGCATTGAGCAGCCCGCCGACCGAATCGCCGGTTTTGCACGCGACGGACTCAGTGGCGTGGCTCAGCAGCGCCGCCAGCGGGACGATCGCCAGGACGGACAGGACAAAGAGCAGCGTGTGCGATCCGGGCATGCGCTTGCTGGCGGCAGGCACCACGGGGACGAAGGCCAGCAGCCAGAGCAGGGGATTGTGTCGGATTTCTTTGAGGAGTGGGCTCATGGATTCATTTCGGTTGTCTTGGACGCGATTTTCCGGCTTACGACTGTAAAAGAGAATGCGGTGGACCACCCGCACATGAGGATGCCAGTGAGCGCCTCAACGGCGCCGAGCATCCGCCATGCAGGCGGCAGAACGAGATCGCCGTAACCGGTCGTCGTGTAGGTCACCGCGCTGAAGTAAAAGGCCGAATCCAGATCGGGCATGCAGTTTGTCCAGCTGTAGATAAGCGCCCACAAGGAGATCTCGATCAGGTGCAGAAGGAGCGTCCAGCCCGCAACCCGGATCAGCATCCATGTGGCGGGCAGAAATTTTCCCTCCAAGACCGCAGGCCTCCCTCCCAGCCAGCGGAGCGCCAGGGTCAGCCCGACCGCATGGATCGCCACGCAGACCGCCATCAGCGACCATGCGAGGAAAAGTTTAGCGAACATGATAGTGTTTTGCCCGTAAACCGGCATCTCCGCAAGGCTGCATCTTTCGTGCGGGAAGGGTTTGCCGTTGACTTCCCAAGGGGATCAGGCTTTAGACAAACCGTGAATATCTTCAGGCTCTCCTCCCTCGCAATCGTTGTTTTGACCATCTGCTCCTGCACGCCAGCGGTCGAGAAAGCCAAGGGGACAAGCCGGGGATACCAATCCGCCCGTTTTGTCGAAACGAAAAGGCCGGACCGCGCGGCTTCGGCCACGGCGCCAGAGGATGACCCGGCATTCAATGCTGCTGTCCGGAGCTCGATCACGCGGGAGTTTGACGCGAACCGCGTTCCCATGACCGGAGGTTCGGCCGACCTGATCATCGCCTACATGCTGCTCCGCCAGAACTCCGTCGCGACGACGATGAACAACGACTACTTCGGAAACGGCCGCAACCCCATGGCGATCCTTGAGGAGGCTCACAAGCGCGGAGTTATCAAAAACAAACGTCCGGACGACTTCCTCCGCGGCGCGATCGTTATCGATGTCCTGGATGCGAGGACAAACAAGCTGGTCTTCCGGAATTACGCGGTGCGCCCGGTCACGGGTGGAGTGGATGCGGCGACGCGCCAGGCCCGCATCGACTCGGTCGTCTCGCAAGCGCTCGCGCCGTTTTTTAAGCAGGGGGCGAGGTAAACGTCGGACGGCAACATTGCCCGGAGAATTTGATCGCCCCTGTTGCGATGCCGGGGGGGCGCGGGGCTTGTCAATGTCCAGGGCAGCGATTACACTCTGCAGAATGTATTCCCACCGCATCAACCAGCTGATCGTCTCCTCGCTCGTGCTATGCGCTCTGTCGGCCTGCCATCGGCAGGAGGAGGGCAAAGCGCCGCCGCCAGCACCTGAAGTTCTCGTGATTGACGCCGGAACAAAGGATGTGCCGGTCTATCGCGAATGGATCGGCACACTCGACGGTTCGGAAAACGCGGACATCCGCGCACGGGTCACGGGTCATCTGATGAAGCGCAACTACCAGGAAGGTTCGCTCGTGAAAAAGGGCGATGTGCTCTTCGAGATCGACCCGCGTCCGTTCGAGGCCGCGCTCGCCGAGGCCGAAAGCCAGCTCAACCAGGGCAAGGCGATGCAGCTTGCCTCACAGGCCGAGGCCGAACGCAGCAAGCAGCTCTTCGACAAAAAGGTGATCGCCGAGCGGGAGCACACCAACAAAATCCAGCTTAACTTCTCGAACGTCGCAAAGGTCAAAGCCCTGGAGGCCGCGGTCGAGCAGGCGCGGCTGAACCTGGAGTTCTGCAAGGTCGTGTCGCCGGTCGAGGGGATCGCGGGAATTTCCAAGGCCCAGGTGGGCGACCTTGTGGGCACCGCAGGCAGTTCGGTTCTCACCTCCGTGTCCACCCTCGATCCGCTCAAGGTCATCTTTCCGGTCAGCGAGGAGGAATACCTGCTAATTGGCGAATACGCGCAGGCAAACATCGCCAAGCCGATCGAGGAGCGCCCGGAGGCGATCGAGCTGATCCTGGC
>JBAXXX010000015.1:0-55533 GCA_037127695.1 Verrucomicrobiia bacterium
GGGGATCGCGCTGCCGGCGGGGGCCGAGGTCTCGGTGCAGCTGAATACATACGATCCTGAGAATGGACTGGTGCTGGGGACTCTCTCGAACTCCGGTGCCATGGCGGAGGATTACGTGGCGAAGATGAGCGCTCGGGCGCGGGGGGCCACGGCTGAGGTGGTGATCTCGAATACGGGCTCTGGCCGCCCGGTGATCCGGAGCTGCCAGGTGGATTTGGCGGTTGCGCGGCCGTCGATGGACACAAAGACGGAAAGCTGAGCGGAAAATCAAAAATTAGAAATTGGAAATGAGAAATTGGAGCGGAAATTTATGAGCGATTTAACGACTGGATACACATGGGCGAGCGGGGCGACGGTGACTCCGAGCAAGCTGAATGATGCGATGGGGCTGGCGGTGATCAATGCGGATGCGATCACGACGGCTAAGATCATCAATGATGCGGTGACGACGGCGAAGATCCTGGATGCGAACGTGACGGTGGCGAAGCTGGCGGGGACGCTGGATCTGAGCGGAAAGACTCTCACGCTGCCGCCTGTGATCATCAGCGGTGCGCCTGAGATCACGACGACGGAGGACGGGGATTACTTCTGGATCTGGGATGCTACGGATTCGGCGCTGAAGAAGGTGAGCAAGGCGAGCCTGGCGGGGGCGTTTACTCCGGCGGGTAGCGTGGTGCAGACGGTTTACGCTGAGAACGCTACATATTCGAGCCTAACAAAAGCGATACCGTATGACGATTCAATCCCCCAGATTACAGAAGGAACACAGATTTTATCTCAGGCGATTACCCTTTCTTCCGTGAGAAACAAAGTTCTTATTCTGATCACTGGGAATGGATATGTGCAGTCTAGGGCTACGGGGGCGATATTTCGCAATTCGGGAACCGATGCGGTATATGCGCAGACGCTAGGTCAGTCCGTTGCTGGGGCGACAACACCACACTGCTGGACAATGGAATACCTCGACTCTCCTTCCTCCGATGGGGAGGTGACCTATACAGTGAACTTCGGCGCAGACTCAGGGATATTTAAGATCAACGGTAAAGATACATCGAGGCTATATGGTGGTGTCTCAAAGGTCACCCTCACCCTGCAAGAAATCAAAGGCGCGTAATATTATGGGAAACGATTACAAACAACCAGCGGCGCGGGATTACGAGTCGGAGATGCGGATGATGACGCAATACGCGCAGGCGTTTGCGGCGGCTCAGGCTGAGCAGCAGCTGAAGACGAATCAAGGTATGATCGACCAGTCGCTTGCTGCGACGGGGAAAATCGCGGGGACGCTGGGGGACAGCCCTTACACGAAGTCGGCGCTTGCGCGGCTGGATGCGGCGGGGACGAACTACGATGCGATGGCTCCGCAGGCGCAGCAGATGGCGCTCTTGGGCGGGCAGGCTGTGGGCGATGTGGGGGGCACGGAGATCGAACGGCAGCTGGAAAGCCAGGCGCTTTCGGATCTGGCTATCGGCCGGTCGCTCTCGCCGGAGCAGGAGCGTGCGGCGCAGCAGAGCGCGCGGGCGGGTTTCGCTGCGCGGGGGATGGCTACGGGCACACCGTCGGCTGTGGCGGAGATCCTCAACCGGGATGTCTATGCTCAGAACCGGCTGGATTCGCGCCGGGCGTTTGCGGGCTCGGTGAACCAGGCGCAGACTCAGAACCGGATTTCCCGTCTTGGCACCGCGGGCAACTTGCTGGGCCAGACGGCGGGAGTTTACCAGAACATGGGGGCGGGGCAGCAGTCGCTGGCTCAGTCGTATGTGGGAGCGGATCCTTACCAGCGGGCGCTTGGGAGCAACATCCCAATCGCGAGCCAGGGGGCGTCGGCTTCAATGACTTCATCTGCATTCGGCCAAATGGCGCAGTATGGCAGCGACCTTTTCAACACGAATTACAACGCGCAGTGGAGCGATTATCTCAATGGCCAAAATAACTCGCTGGCGATGCAGATGGGCCGGATGCAACAGGGCTCCGCGGCGGCGGCTGGCAACCAAGCGACGACGGGCGCGATGATCGGAGCGGGCGGGGCGATTATCGGCGGGGTCGCCATAGCGTTCTAAGAGAACGTCAATTATGAATTTTGAATGATGAATGATGAATTGCAGATGATCCAGATTGCGAAGGCGATCGAGGGGGCGCGGCGGCCGGCTGTGCTGTGGAGCGGGGGCAAGGACTCTACGGCGCTGCTGCACATGGCGCGGCGGGTGCGGCCGGGGATCGAGTGCATCCTGTGGCGGGTGCCGTGGCTGCCGGCGAAGTGGGAGTTTCATAACCGGCTGGCGGAGGCGTGGGGACTTGCGGTTTTTGATTTCCCTCCTGTCTGGGCGGCTCTATGCCATGGGAATGGCCGGATCGACATCATGGAGGGCTACACGATCGGCGCGGAGGCGCTGGTGGTGGCGCGTGGCACGGAGGATCTGGATGAGGATCGCCCGTGGGTGTGCGGGCTGGATTGGCTCACGCGACCAAAGGCGGCGGGTGTGGATTTCCCTTGGGACGTTCTGCTGCATGGTCATAAAAGCGTGGATGAAGATCCGTGCTCGGGGCCGGTGCCGCTGGCGGTAGATGTGCTGAGGCCGGCGGGCTGCGCGGAGATCCACTACCCGCTGCGCCACATGAGCGATGCGGATGTGACGGGCTACCTGCTCAATCACGGGATCCCGTGGGATGAGGGAAGGTATGAGGTGGAGGAGGGGGAAGTTGGCAGCGGGCAGTTGGCAGTGGGCAGTGGTGCCCGGGTGCTGAGGACACGGGGGGATAAGTCGCTGAATTCGGACTACTACAACACATGCCTGCGGTGCATCGATAAGCGGGAGGGGGCGTTTGTGCGGTGCCCGAAGAACCAGCTTTCTGTGGATAATATCTCGGGGCGGGTGGCGGAATACTACCCGCAGCACGCTTATTGCTCTCTGCGCTCGCAGAATGGGGGAGGGGCGCGATGAATGAATCGATCCCGGATTGCCGGAAGTGCGGGGCGTGTTGCTCGATGCGGTGGAGCTGGCCGGTGCTGCGGCGGGATCGCTCGGATGCGGCGGGGATCCCTCGCTGGATGCAGTGCGATGGGCTGCCGCTCATGCGCACGAATAACGGCCGGTGCGTGGCGCTGGCTGGAAAGGTGGGATCTCCGGTCGAGTGCTCGATCTATGTGGATCGCCCGGCGGCCTGCCGTGCGTTTGTGCCTGGGGGCATGCTTTGCCTGGAGGCGAGGAAGAAATTTGGAATGCAGGAATGCGGAATGAAACCCTCTGAGGAGGAAATGGAAAATCAACACTGAAAACTTATGCCCTTTCAACCAATTATCAATAGCGTCGGCCCGGCTCTCATCGAGCAGGGATTTCGAGGCGCGGCAAATTCCACTCTTGCGGGGGCGCAGGCGATGGCGAGCGGGATCCAGCAGGCGGGATCCAGCCTCGGGCAGGGGATCGGCTCGGCGGTGGCGGAGTGGAGCAAGCGCAGCCAGCAGATGAAGGCGAATGCTGGGATGCTCGATTCCATGGGGCAGAGCAAGATTTTCCCGCAGGAATGGCTGGACAAGGTGAGCAATGAAAAGGATCAGGACAAGCTGCGCGGAAACCTGGCGTTTATGCAGGATTATGCCACAAACCAGATGGCGCAGTCCCGCCAGATCGCGGTGGCTGATGCGGCTGCTGCGGCTGCGAAGAAGGAGGAATTTATCCCGACGCTTGTGAACCTGGGCAATGGACAGCAGGCGTTCATGCAGAGCCGGGGATCGGCTCAGCTCATCCCAAATGGGCAGGATCGGCCACCAAGAATTCTTCCCACGGACGAAGGGTATGTCAGTTTTAACTCGGTGGATAACGTGATTACTCCGCTCGAGATCAATGGGAATCCAGTGATGCCGGTTGGCAAGGGGAGGCCAAAGGATCCTGTGCGGGCGGCGCAGGTTGCGGCGATTGATGGAGAGATCGCTACGCTCACAGGGGAGGTCGCGAAGGGAAATAAAAAGTGGGGTCCAGATTGGTTGCCTGGACTCACCTCGTATGCGGATCAGCTGCGAGCGAAGCAGGCGGAGCGGGATTCGCTGGCGGGGAGCTCGGGGCGTGTGCCAACGGCGGTCGTGACGCCTCCGGCCGCTCCTGTGGATGGGACGACAGCCACGCACCCCCAGACTGGTGAAAAGATGATTTTCCGCAACGGGCAGTGGATGCCCGTGCAATAACCAGATGCCGGCCACACTTCCAGCGGGGTTTGTGATCGATGTTCCCGTGACTTCGGGGCTTCCAGAGGGGTTTGTGATCGATGTTCCGGCTGGAGGGATGCCAACAGCTACCGCTGCGACAGTGGCGGAGGATAAGAGATTTCTCGATGGCTTGGAGGCCAGGCCGGATGTCTTCTCGGGGGTGGCGCCGAGTTATTCCTGGTGGGATGCGAAGGTGGCAGGGCCGGCTTCGCTGCTGCCTGCGGTGGTGCCGGAATATCTGAAGCTGACGGCGGCGGCGGCGATGAAGTTTGCAGGGCAGGGGCTTCAGGGGCTCCAGGGGCTTCTTGATAATGATCCGATCGTGAAGGCGGTGAATGGATCGGGGAAGCCGATTCTTGCTGGAGATATCAAGAGCGCGGGGGATTGGCTCGTGGAGCACTCGAAGGAGATGAAGGATTGGGCGGATAAGGAAATCGTGGGCGCGTCTCCTCTGGGGGCCGGGGCTGCTGAGATGGTGGGCACGATCGCGGGGTTCGCCTCCGTGGCTGCGGCAAATAAGAATGTGGCGACGGCTTTCTTTGCGGCAGGGACTGGCGAGGAGTTGGCACAGGGGGCGGAAAAAGCGGGGAGAAGCCCTGAGGAGATCGCCCATGCGCGGGTTGTAGGCTCTGCTCTCGGCCTAGCGGCTGCTGAGGTGCCGGTGGGTCGCCTGAGCGAATTGCTCAAAGGCTGGAATGTCAACCCGTATGTGAAGGAGCTGGCTGGGGGGCTGACGGCCGTGCTGGGACAGGCGGATACGAGGAAACGCCTGCTGGCCTCGGGCATCGAGGCGATCAAGAGCGGGATGATGGGAGCTGCCACGGGCGCGGGCTACCGGGTCGGCATGAATGCGGCGACCAATAAATTTACCGGAAGCAATACGCCGCTGCTGGAGGGCGCGGGAGCGGACGCTGCGATGTTTGGCCTGCCGATGGCGGCGGGAGGAGCGGCGGCGATGTGGGGCCGCACGGGGGGAGCGCCGATGTTCGTGCGGACGGATCCGACGACGGGAAAATCCCATGGGATCCCATTCAATGACGCGGTGGATGTCTTCGCGAAGCGTGCGGCCGGGTATGTGGTGAAGCCGGAGGGGGCAAAACCTGAAGGGCCGAAACCTGAGACGAGAAACCTGAAACCTGAAGGCCCGGAGGTGCCGGGAGGGATGGCGGAGACGGAGTTTCTTGCCAAGGCTGCGGAGGCGAAGACTGTGCCGGGGGAGGGGACCGGAAAATCGGGAATCGGAAATCCCGTTGAGCCGGTGACGGTTTCGGCGGTGGAGGGGATCCCTACGGTGGAATTTCCGGTGGCGGAGCTGAAACTGAGCCGTGATGTGCCAAATTTCAAGGAAAACGCGGATCCGGAGACGGGCGTGGTTTCCGGGGAACAACTTGGGGGGAAGCCGGATCGCCGGGGGATGGGTCCGATCGTGGCCTGGCAACGCCTCAATGGGGATAACGAGGTGATATCGGGCCGGCATCGGCTGGATCTCTTCCGCCGGGCCGGGGAAACCACAATCCCAACGCAGATTTTCAAGGAATCGGATGGATTCGGGAAGCAGGATGCTCTAACTTTGGATGCAGAGCTGAACATCCGCGATGGTCAGGGAAAGGTCAAAGATTATGCAGACTACTTCAGAAACGGACAAATGGCAGAAAGCGAAGCAGCTTCGCGAGGACTTCTATCGCGAGCGAAGGGACGTGCCGGCTTCGCAATTGGCAAAGGTGGCAGCGATGATCTCTACGCGCTCTATGCCGCAGGAAAGCTGCCAGAAGCCAAAGCCGTAGCAATCGCAGCGGCTGCCCCAGGTAATGCGGGGCTGCAACGGGCGGGAATCGCACGTGCGCAAAACATGTCGGCTGCGGAGCTGCCGGGCTTCCTGGCCATGCTCCAGCGCAGCACGGGGCCGCAGGAACAACAGGCCGGACTCTTCGGGGACGATGATGCCGCGCTCATCGAGAGCGAGCGCATCACCAAGGCTGCTGCGGCTCGCGTATCGGCGATCTCGGACCAACTGGCTGCCGTGCGCGGTGCGGCAAAGCGCCCGGAGGCGGCAGCGAAGCTGGGCGTGGATGTGCGCGATCCGCAGGGGATCTTGAGTCGGATCGCAGAACTCGAGGCCGAGCGGGAGAAATATGCGAGTTTCTGGCAGCATCCCAACGTGATGGCTGAGCTTGGAGGGAAATCCCATGGCGTGCAGGAGGCTCCCAATGTGGCGAGCAATGGGGAGGGCCAACTTTTCAACAACTCGGATCTCCCTTTCAACCTCCAGGGGGAAACCGATCTCACCCCGGAGCTGCAACGGATCGCGGATGAGGAGGCAAAAGCGGAGGCTCAGCGCAAGGCGCAGGATGCCGCGCAGATGAAGATGTTCGAGCAATCTGGTAATTATGCTCTTGACAGTGTGGATGGGGAGAAGTATAGGGAAATCGATGGGCTGCTTGGCGGCGTGGATCCGTTGCCGTTCATCACGGAGAAACCAAATGAATACCAGCTTGCTTTTAACTTTGACTCCCAGGGGCAAGGGGGGGAGATATTGGCAGGGGGCGATGGAGGATTACTTGGTGCTCGCAAGGGACAACGGTCGGCTCTTGGACGAACCGCCCGTATTTTGGGGCTCGCCATCCAGTCTTTCAAGCCTGCGCGCGCGGGTTCGCTCCTTGGCCGTAAGGTTACGAGTCCCGAGTCGGTAGCGGTAATCTCTCAGATTTACAGGGATCCCAGGTTCGAGACGTTCCGCACGTATTTCCTAGCGGCTGATGGGAAAATCCTCCATGAGACGGCGGTTTCGTCTCGCCTTGCTGCGAGCACGACGATCATGCCGGAAGGGAAGGATTTCAAGGATTACGTGAAGTTCGTTCGCGATACGATGGCGGCAACGGGAGCAAAATACTTTGCCAATATCCACAATCACCCGAGCGGAGATCCTGAGCCGAGCGGGCTTTCTAATGGCCTGGGGGATATGCAGCTGGTGCATTCCTGTGCGAATGAGTTCACGGGGGGGGAATTCTACGGGCATGTGATTATCAATTCCGGAAAATACTCTGTGATTGACGAAAGTGGGACATATCTCGGCATGGCGGATTTGCCGGGGCACACAGTCGATGCGTTGCTGCAGCCTTCAGTCCCTCACATGGCGCTGGGTCAAATCGTCAATGAATATTATAAAATGGCAGCGGTGGCGAAGATGGTGGAGGTAGCTCCTGATGTCTTCACTATTATCGGTCTGGACAATGAGCTGAAAGTGCGTGCGGTGGTCTCTGTGGATAACAGTATGCTCGAAAACCCGAAGCGATTGGCCGGATTGCTTGGCAGAATCGCGCACACTACGGGGACGAGATTTCCCGTGATAGCGGGAATCAGTGACGAGCTGATGGTCTTGCATCGACAAATGGCAGAGGATGCCGTGCGGGAAGGATTCCTTTTCGATGTGGTGACGACTAGCGGACGCTCGCTCCATACTTCGCGCCTTCCATTAAAGCAAATGGGCCGTGATGGGGGGAAGGGGAATCTCTTTTACGACGAACCTGCAAAATACCAGCCTGCCACACCTGCTTCCGTGAGCATCGAGGGCAAGTGGGTGCCGAAGGATATGGCGCACATGGAGTCGATCAAGCCGGTGGGGATGCCGGAGCTTGTGAAGCTGGCGCGCGAGTTGACGGGGAAACTTCCGGAGCTGAAGCGGATGCGGAAGTATCGCGGGCTGGCCTACCATGCGGAGGGGACAATGGCGGCGTCGAAGATCGTGCTGGATCCGCGGATCTTCATTGATCCGATGCAGGCGGCGAAGACTTTGGCGCATGAGGTCGGCCATATCGAGGATTTCGTGGATGACCTGACGATGCTGCGGGGGAACATCCTCGGCCGGCTGGGTGTGCTAAAAGAGTTCCTGGCCTCGACGCTGCCGATCGATCCGGCTGCTGGCACGGAGTCGCTGAGCGCGAAGGACCGTGGGAAGATCCGCCGGGAGGTGGAGCGCGAGGTGGGTGGCCGCCCGGCGAAGGATGAGGAGGCGGATCTGGCTGCGTGGCAGGAGGAGGTGCGGGTGCGGTATGCGGAGGCGATCCAGCAGGAGATCGAGGCGAGGGGACTGGCCTATGCCGGAAGCCGGGACTACCTGCCGAATGTGCGCGAGGAGCTGATAGCGCTGACAGATTGGTGGAATCCCTTCCTCGAGAATGCGGACAAGCTGCCGCCGTCGTATCTGGCTTATCGCACGTCGAGCAAGGAACTGTATGCCGAAATGATCTCGGTGCTGCTCAATAACCCGGAGGCGCTCAAACAGCGCGCGCCTGTGGCTTGGGAAATGTTTTTCAATCACCTGGACCGGAAGCCGGAGGCAAAGCGTGGGCTCTTCGAGCTGTGGGACTGGATGAACAAACCGGAGTATGCGCGGCTGGCGGAGCGCCGGGCGGGCGTGCTGGGGATGTTCAAGAGCGGGGCGGAGCTGATGGCGCGCAAGATCGCGGATCGTGAGCGGCTGTGGACGATCGAGGGATTCACCGACGGGCTGCGCACATTTCTGGATACCCGCTACTGGCCGGCAATCAAGCGCGAGCGCGCGGCGGCGGCAAGGGGCGACGTGAGGGCGGGCCAAAACCTGCTGGAGTGGATGTTCGACGCGCATCCGCTGGCGGATAACCAGGTGTTCCTGTGGCTCAATGGCGTGCAGGATCGTGTGCGCGGGCCTCTGCTCGAAGCGGAATTGACTGAGGAGTCGCTGGGGGAGTTCCTGCTGTGGGATCGCATCGCAAACGAACGCTACGAGGTGACGGAAAATATTGGCCACGGGATGAATGTGATCGTTGGCGAGGCGGGCCGCGCGACGATTGCCAACCCGCGGGGACACACTCCGGAAACGGCGATCGCGCAGATCGGGCACATGGAGGAGGAGCTGGGGGAGGTGAAGTTCGCCAGGCTGAGGGAGCTGGCGGCGGCTTTCCATGACGAATTCTTCAAGCTCACTGAGGCGATGAACGCGGAGGGGATGATCCCGCCGGAGACCTGGGATATTGTGCAGGGAAACAAGGACCACTACGCGGCGTTCGTCCCGCTGGAATATGTGGATACGTTTGTGAGCGCGGCGATCCGCAAGCAGATTGGCACTCTCAAGGACATCCAAAATCCCTACGTCTCAACGGTGCTCAAGGGGATCACCACGATCCGCGCGATCGAGCTGAACCGTGCGAAGCGGATGACTCTCGACGGGCTGCGGGCGATGTTCCCGCAGGAGATCACGCCGGCGACGATGGCCTTCGATGGCAAGCGACAGGTGCCGGTGCGCCCGAAGGATCCGGAGCTGGACTTGATGACGGTGGCGGTGGACGGAAAGCGGGTGTCGTATAACGTGCCGGGCGATATCGTGGAAATGTTCGAGCGCGAGGACCACAGCTTGCTGACTCAGGTGGCGGGGCCGCTGGATTACTTGTGGCGGAATGTGTTTTACCCGATCTTTATCACCTACAACCCGGTCTTCCAGTTCATCCGCAACCCGATCCGGGACACGCGGCGCACGTCTCTGAACCTCCCGCATGGCGTCGGAGTGGAACAGGCGGCGATCATGCGGATCACGAATGCGAAGGCGGTGCGGGCGTTTGTCGAGAGCGGGACGATCTCGCCGGAGATCGGTGCGGCGCTGGAGGCCCGGGCAATCGCTCCGCCGATGGGGACCTGGCAGGCGACGAGCGGAACGGTGGATGAGTTCACGGCGATCGCGCGGAGGTTCGGCCTGGCGCCGGAGGTCAAGGGGGTGTGGGATCGCTCGGCGCTGCTGCGTCCGCTTGCGGCTCTGGGCGAACGGATCCGCATCGCGGGGCAGGTGCGCGAGCTGGTGCCGAAGGTGGGGACGTTCAGGATCCTGACCTCTCAACTCGGCTGGGGACCGGAGGAGGCGGCGTATTACGTGCGCAACCACATCGGAACGCCGAATTACACGAAGCAGGGGACGGTGACGCGGGTGGCAAATGACATTTTCCCTTTCACGAATGTCTTCCTCAAGGGATGGCAGAGCGACTTGCGGCTGATGCGCAAGGGATTCGCCGGCAAGGCGGGCGGCAAACAGCGCAAGTCGGCGGCGAGCTGGTGGCTGCGCTGGATGCTCACCTCCGGCTCTCTGCGTGTGCTCCAGGCCGCTGGGGCTGCTGGCGTGCTGGGCGTTGGGATCAAGAAGCTCTATGACCGGGTGGGCGACTACTACATGAGCAATTACGACGTGCTGCCGATCGGGGAAACGGATGGCGGCGCTTTCGACGGGCAGAAGACGACCATGGTGATCCTGCCACGGGATCCGACGGACCGCATCCTGGGGGCGATGACCTACCAGTTTTCCAAGGCGATCTTTGATACGGCGATGGGAAAGCCTGCGAATCCGGCCGAGCTGGTGCCCAAGGGGTTCTCTTTCGTCTCCTCGGACGTTCCAGGGCTCAATCCGGCTATCAAACTGGCAAATGGCTGGGCATCTTACGTGCAGGGGAAAAATCCGTATGACACGTTCCGCTCGGCCAATGTGCTCACCGATCAGGAGAAGCGGGCAGGCGGCTGGCCGGCCGTCAAGACGATGCTGGCATGGTCGCTCGGCCAGACGGGGCTAAACAATTTCATCCAATATGATCCTTCCTCGGGCTCGTCGCTTGAAATCGGCTTGGGAGTGATCCCGGGAATCAATGGACTGGTGCGCGTGACAGATAACGGACTGCGGGAGAAGCTGTCGGCGGACGACATGCACAAGCACCAAATCCGCGATCGCGCGGCGCTTGCCATGCCGGGCATGGTGCGCGAACTGCGGCAGGAGTATAATTTCCTCTCCAGCGTGGGATCCAAGGGGCGTTCTCCGGTGATGGAGGCGCGCTACCAGACGCTCGCGGGATGGAACACGGGGATCTATGAGCCGTTTGTGGAGGCGGCAATGGCGATGCCGGCGGCGCAGGGACGCATGGGGGAAATGGCGGCGAAGGCCAGCAAGCCCTTCAAGCGGGCGGCGAAGTAGTGGGCTGCCCGTAGATGCTGGCGCGGTCGGCGGCGCTCACGGCGCGCACTGGCCGCAAGAACCGGGCGTAGTAGCGCTCTGTGGTGCTCATGCTGCGGTGACCAAGGAAATGCTGGGCGGCCTCGGCCCCCTGGGTGCTCCAAACGAGGGATCCGGCCCATTTGCGAAGCTCATAAGCACATTTCTGCCGGGAGGGAAGGAACCGCGCGACAAACCGGTTAATCGTGCGCTGGCAGATGATCCTCCGCTCGGTCAGCGTGCGCGCTGCAACAAGGTGCTCGCCCGCTCCTGCCAGCTCGCGGATCGTGCCGGCATCCAGATCCGCCGGAAGGGCCAGAAACCGCGAGTGCCCGCCTTTTGTCTCGGGAATGGCCAGATGCCATATGCCGTCGTCGTCAGGCTGCAGCCAGTCGATCGTGGCGCGCTCCAGCTCGACGTTGCGCATCCCCAGCCTGCTCATCAGCATGTAAACCAGCCAGGTGGGCGCATCCGCATCGCGTAGGGAAAGCGCGGCTGTCTCCATGCGGGAAATCACGTCGTGCGCTATGGGTTCAAATCCTGTGTCCTCGCCGGTGTCGAACCGCACCGCAACTCGGAATCCCGCCAGCTCTGGGAGCTTCAGTCCCTCGTAAAGATATAGAAGCGCCGGGCTGAACACGCTGCGCGCCTGCACTAGGCTGCTACGGATCCCGCTCTCGCTGCGGCCCGCGCTACGGCATTTCTCGATAAACGTCCGCGCGGTGGCCTCGGTGAGCACGTCGGCGCGCAACCCGTCAGGATCCTCGGCACCTATGGCAAGCCGAAGAAGCTTCCGCAGACAATTCGCGTTGTTTTTGACGCTGTGCGGGGCGATCTGCACCGCTCCCGTCGCCCGCGCCTCGTATCGCGCCAAGATCTCTCCGATGCCCGCCCACGCCGTCTTGCTCCTCACCGGATCCAGCCGCTCCCACTTCGCATCCGCGGCGGAAAGCTGAAGCGCATCTAGCCACGAATGGGCGTTCCCGATCGCGATCCGCGCAATCGGAGAATCCAGGCACTTCCAAAGCGCCCGTCCGCCGATCTCTCGACGGATGTAAAAATTCCCTTGCGCCTCGCGACGGAAAATCCTACGTTTCCGGCCTCGATGAACGAACTCAGTGACATCAATGACGGTGGGTTTCAAGACGGTGGACTTGGCGGAAGCCGTAGCAGCGCTCATGGTGCTACGGTTTTATCTACACTTTCAAATGCTGTCAAGTGTTTCCAAGTGTTCCTAAGTATCCAGATGAAAAACCACTGGAAAGCTGATGAATGCAGGGGTTTCGGGCATCTCATAAGGTAAAACGCATCCCTAGCTCAATGGTAGAGCAGTTGACTCTTAATCAATTGGTTCCCGGTTCGAGCCCGGGGGGGTGCACTCTCTAAGCGGCTACCATTCCGGCCGTTTCCGGGAATGGATCCGGGAACAGCAGAAATCCGGCCGCTCCGAGAGCGGGATCCACTCTGACGTTCAGACGATCAAGAGCATCGTCGCCCGCAGCCCCCCTCCGGCACCATGATCCCCGCACC
Organism: Verrucomicrobiia bacterium; assembly: GCA_037127695.1. Taxonomy (GTDB): domain Bacteria; phylum Verrucomicrobiota; class Verrucomicrobiia; order Chthoniobacterales; family Terrimicrobiaceae; genus QYQL01. The sequence continues at coordinate 12,732 of JBAXXX010000015.1, forward strand.
TGGGCAGTCTATTGGCTCATGCGCCGCGCCGGCCTGCGCAACAGCGAGGCAGCAGCCCTCCGCTGGGGTAGAAGATCCGCTTGACAAAGGCGCTGCGTTGGATACATTTTGTTCCCCATTGAGGATCATTAAACAAGCGCAAGTGCGGAAGTGGATGAGCGAGGACGCGAGAGCGAGGACCAGCTTGGAGAACTGGCTGGGAGTTGCCCGCCAGGCGAGCTGGAAGAGCTTTGCGCAAGTGAGGGAGAGCGCCGGGAGCGTTGACCTGGTGCGGGTGAGAAGCGGGAATACCGTTCTCGTCTTCAACATCGCGGGAAACGCCTTCCGCCTCATCTGCTCCGCGCACTACGACCGGGGGAACCTCTACACGCTGAGATTTCTCACGCACGCAGAATACAGCAAAGCCCGCTGGAAAGAGAACCTATGAAAACCAAAACCCACACAATCGGACCGAAATATCGCAAATACGCAGCGATCCCCGAGACATACCGGGATCTTTGCGCCGAATGGCTTCCCCGCCCGATCCACGACGACGCCGGGTTGAGAGACGCCTACGAGATGCTGGACGCGCTCAGCGTCTGGCCCGAAGACCAGCTCAACACCGATCAGCACGATTACCTTGATACCGTCGTGCACTTTGTCGAGGAATACGAAGGCCCCTGCGATGTTCCGCAAATCAGCGGACTGGGGATGCTGCGCTACCTCTGCGAAGAGAACAAGCTTACCGGAGCTGACGTGAGCCGGATCTTGGGAGCGAGCCGTCAGCTCGGGCCGATGATCCTGCGAGGAGATCGCAGCATCACCGCCGAACACGCCCGCGTCCTCGGCAAGAGATTTCACATGAACCCAGGGGCATTTCTGTGAAGAAAACGCCACCACTGGTCACCCCGGGAGAGATCCTGCGAGAGGAATTCATGATTCCTCTGAGCCTGAGCTCCTACCGGGTCGCCAAAGACATCGACGTGAGCCCCTAGACATGCCGGGATCTCTGCGCCGAATGGCTTCCCCGTCCGATCCACGACGACGCCGGGTTGAGCGTGATCATTAGGCGCGGGTCGGGAATGTTCCCGTTTCTGCTTGCCTCGGCGGCGGCTCCGGGGGCATTGTGGCTCGGAAATGAGCGTTTTCTCGCGATTTGTTCCGTTGCTTCTTTTAGGTCAGATGGCCGATGCGGCGACTTGGAGCCATAGTTGGCCGCCTGTGGGAAGCGGGATCCGGGCGAGCGTGTGCCCGCTGAAATACGACAAAAAATGGGCGTATGCGATCGAGTTGGACGACGGGTCAGCGGAGACCGGACGATTTGCTCCCGGTTTTTTTTCGGAGTTTCATTTTACGGATGCGCCGCCTGGCGCGGGCAAGGGGAAGCCAATGCCTGTTGTCGGGAGCCTGGCCCTTTACCCATACCGGGTGGGGGCGAACTCCACTTTTCTGAGCTTTGATGATGTCCGGGAGATCTGCGGCAAGGGCTGGGCGGCGGCCAATCACAGCTACGCCCACAAGGGCAAGACGTATGGGACCTCGCCGGAGATCCTGACTCCGGAACAAATCCGTGAGGACCTTTTCTGGAGCCAGACGATTTTTGCTCAGGAGCTCGGGCGCGCGCCGGCGCATTTTGTTTATCCCAATGGATACCTCGGGTATGGGGAGATGCTCGGGGCGTTTGGATTGGTGTCAGGATCTCTGGTGGGCGGCAAGGGCGGGGTGAGCTTGGAGAAGATGGGGGAGGACTTCCGCTTGATCACCCGCTGCTACCTGGATGAGGGGGCCTGGACGAATCCCTCCGCGAAGGGCGACCCGATGGCCGGGTTCCCCCCGAATGGCCCTGCGGAGGGGGATCTCATCATTGACTTCACTCACGGGATCTCGACGGATCCAAGCTCCGCAAATCTCAAGCGATGGAGGGAGCGGCTGAGCGCGCTGGCGCAAAAGTTTGGTGCGGGCGGGGCAGATGAGTTCTGGAGCGCGCCGACCGGGGATGTCGTTTCGTATTGGCGTGCAGCGAAAGCTGCCGAGGTGAAGGTGGCGCCTGGCAAGCTGTCCGTCAGCCTGCCGGACTCGCTGCCTGGAACCCCGCTGACGATCCGGCTGGAAGGCGTGCCGCAAGGGACGGATATCCCCGTGCCGGAAGGCGGATCGCTTTTCCGGAAGGGAGGCACGGTCTGGATTACCACGCCGGTGATCGGAACCCCGGGGGCTGCTGCCCCGAAGCCTGCTGTCAAACGGATCTACAAGGGGCCGCCATCGCCATCGATCGGATTGGACTCCCCCCAGCGCATCGCCGCCGTCCGCATCCGCCAGCACGGCGATCCCACGCCCGACCGGAAGATGAAAGTGGACATCACATCGCCGGATGGCTCAGCAAAATCTTTTGGGGTGCAGGCTGAGCAGGCGACATACATTTCCGGGACGTCACTTTTCTCATCAACTCCGAACAGCGAAGCCCCCCTGGCAAAGAGCGTGGAGATCACCTCGTCTCCGGCGATCAAAGAGGTGGAAATCTGGGTGCTCGACGACGCCAATCGGTAAGCGACCTTATGAATTGGAACACGGAATCAAGCGGCTTCGCATTCGAGTGGAGCATTTCAGACGACTCGGCCCGGCTGGAGTCGAAGGCCGACGGCAAGGTCATTTGGCGAGGATCCCTCCTTCCTTCCCTGGTTTTGCTGACCGGTGCCGGAGAGAAGGTTTTTGTTAAGTCGCGCGCGACCGGCGGATCGCTGGACGATTCGGGCGGGGAGATCGCTTTGGATTGGGAGGGATTCGGCATCGGCGCTCTTGCCTTCGCGCCTGCCGGGCCAGGGCTGCGATTTAGCCGGCTCTCGATCGAGTGGGCGGACGCGCCGCCGAAAATCCATTCGGCCTATTTCGGAGCGGTCCACCCATCGGGAGCCCTCCGCCGTGATGAGCCGTTTTGGCCAGGCTGGCAGGCTGATGGGATTTGCGTGCCAAGCGCCAAGGGAGCGCCTCCACAGAGCTTTTTCCGGTTTTGGGATTTGGGGCAGGCCCACATGGCGCTTGGGAGTTTCGGCCCGACAGGAACCCCCTACGCCGCCGCATTCCCGAGGCCTATCTATGCGGCCGGCTTGGGAAGCGGCTCCGGCTGGCTGGTTGCCGGACCAGGGCAGATCCCCGCGAGCGCGCTCTACCTGCAGGTCGTTGCCGGAGCCTCCTGCCTGCACTACCTCCACCGGGAGGATCTCTGGGGCTCGCCTGCCGGGACCAGGCGGGAATGGGCGGAGCCGCTTCGGCTGTCATGGGCGAGCACGGCATGGGAAGCTTACCGGCGGCATTTTTCAACCTTTGACATCGGGCAGGCGGATGCCAGCCACCAACGAAGCAGCTGGAACTCCTGGTCGGAATATCGCCAGGGAATCTATGAGAATGAGCGGCTCGTCCGCACGGTCACCGAGGCTGTCCAGCCAGAGATCTTCACGTTTGATGATGGCTGGGAAACCGGGAATTCGAGCGGCCGGATCAGGCGGGATCGCTTTCCCAACTTCGAGGACGACCTCGAGCTCGTCCGGAGCCTGGGGATGGATGTCGGGCTGTGGCAGGCGGTCGGGTGGATCGAGGACCCCGCCGCCGAGGGCCTCGGGCCTGAGGATCTGCTCTGCGGCACGGATGGCACTCCCTGCCTGGCAAACTGGCTGTGCAGCCCGAACCTTCCGGGCCGATATGTCCTCGACCCGAGCAGCCAGAAAACGAGGGAGTTCATCCGGCAGAAGACGCGCCGCCTGGTAAAAACTTTTGGGGCGAAGCTGCTGAAGCTGGACTTTGGCTACGGGGCCCCCTCGCTGGAATCCGCTGCGCCTCGCGATCCCTCGATGCGCGGAGAGAGGCTCGCCTCGACCCTCTACGGCCTGATGTCTGAAGCGGCCCGCGAATGCGATCCCTCCATCACGCTGCAAGGCTGGGGGCTCAGCCCGCTTCAGCGCCCGGCGTTTAATCTGATCGCCATGGACGACCTGGGCGACTGCGGGGCTGAGGAGGGTGGGGGGCACCGGCATTGGAGCGTCTGGGCCGCGCTGATCGGAGATCAGGGGATGGGCATTCTCGCGTCGAGCGGCTACGACTGGAAGCAGGACGCCGATGTGATCCTCGACACCGCAGTTCTCGGAGCTCCAGGGGCAGTTCTTTCCATGAAGGATGATGCCGGAAACATTGCCTATCGCGGGCTGGCAAAGCGCCGGGCCATCCATCGCTGGTTCCGACGCACGGTGAAATGGGCGCCGCTCTGGCTCAATAGCGAAATCGGGCAGATCGACCGGCAGCCGCTTGTCAAATGCTGGGGGCGGCTGGAACCTTCCCCAGCCGGCGAGGTTCTCACCGCCCTTGCGCTCAGGGACGGTGAAGACAAGCTGGCTGACCGGTCGGCGCTCCGGGGGATGGACTGGGTCGGGCGCTGGGCCATTTTGTCCCAGGATTCCGAGGACCTGTTCTTTTCGGGCGAAGTCGCTTGCATCCCGTTCGATGAGGGAACACTTCATTTTCCCTGCCAATCTCCGCCCCGGGAAATCATCGGGGTCACTGGAGATTCCGAGGCGGCTGAAACCGGATGGAAATGGTCCGACGGGTTCCTCTCCCTCGATTCCACATCCCGCAAAGAAGGATTTACCGGATTCCTGATCAGGAGATAGGTTGCCTCATGGCAATTTCTTCCTCGGAGTTCACCAATAAGTGGTCGCGGGTTTCTCTCTCCGAACGCTCGTCATACCAGCAGCATTTCCTCGACCTCTGCGAACTGGCCGGGCACGCAAAGCCAGCCGAGGCCGACCCGACGGGGGATTCGTTTTGTTTCGAGCGCGGGGCAGAAAAGCACGGGGGAGGGGATGGCTGGGCGGATGTCTGGAAGCGAGGTTTTTTCGCTTTTGAATACAAGGGCCGCCACGCGAACCTCGCCAAAGCCTACGATCAGATCCTCCGCTACCGCGCCTCGCTGGAAAATCCCCCCCTGCTCGTCGTCTGCGACACGGATCTGATCGAGATCCACACAAATTTCACCGGCACGGCGGAAGCGATCCACCGGTTCACGACCGCCGAGCTCGACCGCCCGCGAAATCTCGAAATCCTCCGGGACCTTTTCCACCGCCCGGAAAAGCTTCGCCCCGGCCGCACGTCGGAAGCGATCACGAAGGAAGCAGCCGCCGCGCTCGCTGGGCTGGCCGGAAGCCTCCGCGCACGGCACCACGACCCGGAGGCCGCCGCCCGGTTCCTCGACCGGATTGTCTTCTGCCTGTTTGCCGAGGATGTCGGGCTCCTGCCGGACGGGGTTTTCGGAACCCTGATCGAGAACACGAAGAGCGATCCCGAGCGCTTCGCCCGCTACACCGCCGAACTCTTCCGCGCGATGGCGGCGGGCGGCGAGTTCCAATACAAAAAGATCCCGCATTTCAACGGCGGGCTTTTCTCCGATCCCGTCGTCCTCGGGCTCGATGCCGCCGAGATCGCCGCGATCCACGAAGCCTCGGACCTCGACTGGGGCGCGGTCGATCCCTCGATTTTTGGCACGCTCTTCCAGCGCGGGCTCGACCCCGCGACGCGGGCGGCCCTCGGCGCGGAATACACCGGGCGCCAGGACATCGAAGACCTCATCGAACCGGTCCTTATCGCCCCGCTCCGACGCGAATGGGAGTCCATCCGCACCGCCATCACGAACCTCCTGCGAACCGGCAAAAAGAACCCGAAACCCGGGCTCAAGCCCCCGACCGGCCCCGCCCTCCGCAAGGCGCTCGCCGAGGCCGCGAGCCTCAAGCACGCGTTCCTCGTCCGCCTCGCCCGCATCCATGTCCTCGACCCCGCCTGCGGGTCCGGAAACTTCCTCTACATCGCACTCCAAAAACTCAAGGACCTCGAAAAGGAAGTGATCCTCTTCGGGGCCGACGAGGGCGTCGAAACCGCGTTCTTCCCGTCCATTGGACCCTGGCAGTTCCACGGCCTCGAGATCAACCCCTACGCGTTCGAGCTCGCACAGATGACGCTCTGGATCGGTTACCTCCAGTGGCACCGTGGGAACGGATACCCGATCACCGAAACCCCGCTGCTCAAAAATCTCGACAACTTCCACCTCATGGACGCCCTCCTCGACCGCTCAGATCCCGCGAATCCCAAGGAAGCCGCATGGCCGGAGTTCCGCGCGGACCAGGAAGTCGTCGTCGTCGGCAACCCACCGTTTCTCGGGGGCAAGATGATGCGGCGCGAACTCGGCGACGATTACGTCAGCGCTCTGCTGGCCTGCTACAACGGGCGCGTTCCCGCCGAGGCGGACCTCTGCTGCTACTGGTTTGAAAAATCCCGCGCGCTGATCGAAGCGGGTAAAATCCGCCGCGCCGGGCTGCTCGCCACCCAGGGCATCCGGGGCGGCGCGAACCGCGAGGTCCTCAAACGAATCAAGGATTCCGGCGAAATCTTCTTCGCCGTCAGCGACCGCGACTGGATCCTCGACGGCGCAAACGTCCACATCTCGATGGTCGGGTTCTGCGCAAAAGACGGGAGCGTGGGCGTCCCGCCCGCACTCGAAAAACATGCGGGCAAGATGCCCGCGCTCCTTTGCGAAAACCGCGCCCCATTCTTCAATCCCCTTGCCGAAACCGACATCTCCACCCACAAGCTCCCCCATTGGAACCAGGAGGACTGTTACTGCTTTGTCACATGGCGTCTTGAGGATGCCATGCCGAAGGAAAAGCTGGATGAGTGGAGGCAGGAGCGGGATGCCTGGCTCGATCACCACCCGAAACCATGGACTGATGAAACCTCGCGGGAATACCATACCCTGTTCAGCCATCGCCTCGACGAGTGGCTCGACGCGGGACATGGCTCGTGCGTGCTCAAGAACCCTTCCGCCCGAAAAATCGTCGCCGATGCGCTGGAGCATTTCGACGGGCAGCGCTACGAACTTGCAAGCTATGTGGTCATGCCGAACCACGTCCATGTCATCCTGAGATTGAAGCCGGGATATGCGCTCGCGGACATCCTGCACTCCTGGAAAAGTTTCACCGCCAAGGCTGTCGGCAAACTCCTCGGGCGAACCGGCCCCCTCTGGCAGCCGGAATACTGGGACCGCCTCATTCGCAGCGAGCCCCATCTGATCGCCTGCCAGGAATACATCCGGGACAACCCCGCGAAATCCCGCATCCGCGAAGACAGTTTCACTTTCTGGCAAAGGAGCGAGGGCATCTTGCCGGTGTTTCAAAGGAGCGTGGGCATCTTGCCCGCTTCGTTATCTAATGCGGGCGGGACGCCCACGCTCCTATCTTCCCCGCCCGCGCTCCTTTGCGTTCTCGACGGGAAGCCGGTCGCGGAGATCTCGCCTTCCCTCACGTCCGGATCGGATGCGCGAGAGGCCGCACCATTCACGCCGAGCCTCGGGATCAGCTTCATGGGCATCACGCCGGCCGGGCCGTTCGACCTGCCGTTCGATCAAGTCAGGGACTGGCTCGCCGAGCCGAACCCCCACGGACGCCCGAACAGCGACGTGCTCCGCCCCTACCTCAACGGCAAGGACATCAACCAGCGCTCGCGCGGACAGTGGACGGTCGATTTTACCGGGCTCGGACAGGAAAACGCGGCGCTCTACGAAAAACCGTTCGCCCACCTCGACTCCCATGTCCGCCCAGAACGCGCCACGAACAACCGCGAAAATTACCGGAACAAATGGTGGCTCTATGCCGAAGCCCGCGAGGGCATGCGCAAGGCGCTCGCGGGCCACTCGCGATATTTGGCAACGTGCCGGGTAGCAAAGCACCGGCTGTTTAGCTGGCTTGCCGCTGCCCAGTTGCCGGACAGCCAAGTCATCGTCTTCGCCCGCAGCGACGATTTCTTTTTCGGCGTCCTGCACTCGCGAATCCACGAGGCGTGGTCGCTCGCGCAGGGGACGCAGTTGCGCGAGAAGGAATCTGGATTCCGCTACACGCCGACGACGTGTTTCGAGACGTTCCCGTTTCCGTGGGACCACCGGCTGCCGGCCGCCGGGCTACCGCCCGAACAGCAAGCCCACCACGCGAGGATCTCCGAAGCCGCCCGCGCGCTCGACGAACTCCGCACCCGCTGGCTGAACCCGCCCGAGTGGACGCGCGAGGAGATCCTCGAATTTCCCGCGCCCCCTGGCGGACCATGGGACAGATTTATAAAATGCGAAATTCGAAATGAGCAATGCGAAATGGCGCGTTATCCGCGCATTGTGCCGCGCGACCCGGACTGCGCGAAGCGCCTCGCCGACCGCACGCTGACGAAGCTTTACAACACCCGCCCCGCGTGGCTGGCCTCCGCCCACGCCGAACTCGACGCCGCCGTGTCCGCCGCCTACGGCTGGCCCGACGGCCTCGCCCCCGACGACATCATCGCCCGCCTGCTCGCGCTTTCCTGCTGACACCGAATGGCCTTGTCTCTCCTGCTGTCCTCGTTGCTCCTGCGATATTTAGTGTCCGCCCTCGTGGCTGGCAGCGGAGTTTTCTCGCCACTGGCACCTCCGGATCCGGAGGCGAGGATCGGGGTTGAGGCTCCGGAATTGGAGTTGATCGGACACGGGGACAAAGCCTTCAAGCTGTCTGGCCTTCGCGGCAAGTGGGTTCTGCTGCTCTTCGGCGCGACGTGGTCGCCTGAGTCGGAAGCGACCGCCCTGGTTGGCTCCAACATCCGGGAAGCGCTTGAGGGCTATCCCTTCGAGTTCGTCCAGGTGTATGACGACCCGTCCGTGTGGGACGGCGAGCTGTTCGGATTTACCCAGTTCGCCGGCCTTTCCGCCGTTGCCGGACGACAAACGAACCTCGCCTATTTTTACAAATGGCCGCCGCCTGCCTGGTATTTGCTCGATCCCAAGGGCATCGTGCGTGCGGCCGGCCGGACTCCCACTCCAGATTCGCTCAGGCTGGCCCTCAACCGAGCGTGGCAAGACGACCCTGCCATGAAGGGCTCATCGATCTCCGCCACCGCCCTCCAGGCGAAATGCGAAAAAATGGTCCGGATCGATGTGGAGGAAAAACCACAGGCGATGGCTGACCTGGCGGAATCCATCCTCCATGACGATCCCGGCAGCGAGCTGGCGATGAGGTTCCTTCTGCACGCGGTCATCAGGACGAAGGGCTACACGGAGGGCAACAAACTCCTGGCCGAGAAAACTTCCGGCAGAACCCTGACGGATCCCACGAAGATCTACATGAGCGACTGCCTGGTGACCGATTCCGACATGACCAAGAACCGCGATGAACTTCTCCGGTTTGCAGCAAAATATCCGAGGAGCCAATATCTGCGGTGTATCGAGCTCCCGTTTATCAAATTGCCTGATGAATTGACCGACGACGAGAGGCGTATCCTTTTTTCAGCATGGCGCCATCCCAGGAGCTGGAACACCAAGCTTTTTTGGGGGTTCCGCTACCAATGGGAAGGACAACCTCGGAAGGCAGAGAAGTATTTCAACAATGAAAGGGGACGTGGCATTGTCGGTCAACTCGCCCTCGCCGACCAGATCAACCGCCAAGGGCGCGAGGACGAGGCCAAGGCTTTGCTCCGCGGTCGCGCAGGCCTGGCCCCGGATAACGCAAACCCCGTCGAAGCGTGGGAACAGATGCATGCGAACACTGTCCTGATGGATTGGAAAACGGGGGCCGACTATGCCCGGAAATACCAATTACTAAGGCCGGAAAAAGTGCAGGGGCTTCTGGTCGAGTGGCTGGCCGCCCGCTGCTCGGGAGACAAAGAACGCGCCGGCGAGCTCCGAAAGCAATCGCTCGACCTCATCCGGTCCGGCAATCGCTACGAAGTCGCCGCGAAGCTGCTCGATGCGGGGCGGGAGCCTTCCGTCAGGGATCTCACGGACATCGGTGATCTCAATGTCCGCTTCGACACGGCGCTTCTCTTTGTGATGCTGGACTGGGAGGATAAAACCAATTCCGGGCCGGCGCTGGGGAAAGCCCAGCTCGCATTCAAACCCGGCGTCTGGCCCTACGATGTCTTCAACAAGATCCGGTCGCTCGGAATCCAGAAACCCCCTCCAGGCGGGTTGCGCAAAACAACCCCCCGCACCATTTCCGATGCACTCGCCCAGCCTCGCGCTTTCCCTGGAGGGCTGACCGCCGTGTCGGCCCTGAAATCCGCCGCACGATCAGACGAGCTCCAAACCGTGTGCGAGGAAGGGTTTGAAATCGGAGCAGTTGTTGGTGGCAAGTTTTGCCCGGGCACCGATGGCCGTTGCGGCGATCAGGCAGTCGGCGAGAGAACGGGAACGTCGTCCGGTGGCATCGAAGAGACGTGCCGCATCGTTGGCCAGCTCCTCGGTCACGGGAATCACCCCGGACAGGATCTCCGAAACCAACGTGCATTCTTCTTCATTCAGGGGGCCGCAGCGGAATTCGGCCCATGCCATCGCGCTGACATGGATCGAAACTCCCTGCCCGATCCACGCCAGAACCGATTCGGCCGGTTTGCTTCCCCCTGCAAACTGGATCAGGTAGTTGGTGTCGAGATGGATTGCGGAGCTCATGCGTGTCAGCGGCGGGATTCCCGTGCGGCGCGCATCCATCCCTCCACATTGATCTTCCGGGATTTCAGCCGGGCGCGGAGCTGAACGGCAGCATCCAGACGCCGCTCGATGTCCGGCCCCTGGGCATGCGAGCTTTCTGCGATTTCCAAGCTCCGGCGGACTACTTCCGCCTGGGAAGCCTGCCAAAGGGTTGACAGCTTTTTCAGGCGCAAAATCGCCCCGTCATCAAGTGCGAAGGTCGTGCGGTGAGTCATAGTCGCCATACCATTACGCATACCATAAGTAATGAGGTGGTCAAGGCGCAATGCCTGCCCTCCGGTGATTTGTTGACTTCCCGTACGTTTGATGTAAATATGCTTTTATGCGAACGACTTTGGATCTGCCAGACAACACATTCCGAGCCTTGAAGGCGGAGGCTGCCCTGCGGGGGTTCAAGCTCAAGGAGCTGGTGACCCAACTGCTCGAGTCCGGCCTCGCCGCGTCCCGCCCCATTCCGCCCCGATCGCGCAGCCCTCTCCCGGTCGTTCGTCCGGCAACCGGGGAGGTGCATCCGGCCATCTCCAATGCCGGGATCGAGAAAATCCTCGCCTCGGAAGATGTCTGATCTTCCGGATTTGAACGTGTGGCTGGCTCTGGCCGATCCCGACCACGAGCATCATGCCCGCGCGAAGCGGTACTGGGAGATGGAAGCCGCTTCGAGACTTGCCTTCTGCCGCATCACGATGCTCGGTCTCCTGCGGCTGCTCACCAACCGGAAAGTCATGAGGGCCGCGCCTTTCACGCCGGAACAGGCCTGGCTCGCCTACCGATCGTTCCTCGCCCTGCCGGAAGTGGTTTTTCTGGCCGAATCATCCGCCGCAGAACCGCAAATGGCCGAGTGGACGGACATCCCCTCGTTTGCCCCGGAGCGTTGGACCGATGCCTGGCTCGCCGCCCTCGCCGCTAGCACCCGGTGCCGCCTCGTCACCTTCGACGCCGGATTCCGCAACTTCCCCGGGCTCTCGTTTTTGCACCTGAAAAAATAATCTCAGGCATAGGACACCTGTTGACTTGCCTCTTCGCCCTCCTCAGATCAGACGAGTTCCAAGCCGGGCGCTCGGAATTCAGGATTTTTTCGGCGGGGGCGGACAGGCGGTGCTATCCCGCAAGATCAGCTCCGAGGGGATCGTGCGGACTTCCGGCTGGCGATCGAAGTCCTCCCTTCTCAGCTCCAATAGCTCGCAGATCGCTTTTGCCGCATCTGCGCGGCTGGTTCTGATCGTTGTCAGCCCGGAGCGGGCGCTCTCCGCGATGTCATCAACGCCCGAGATCGAAAGGTCGTTAGGGATCGACCAGCCGGCGGTCCGTGCTGCGTGCATGACCCCGCAGGCAATGATGTCATCTCCGCAAAATACCGCCGTTGGAGGCTCGCGAAAAGAAGACCACTTCCGGAACGCATTTCTTCCTCCCTCGCATCCGTCCTCGCCGAAATAGACCAGCGACTCGTCAAGGCGCTTCCCCCTCGCACCCATGTGCTTCTCGTAAGCCTTGAATCGGGAGGTGGACTGGCAGCCGGAAAACTTTTGCGCGGTGTAGGCGATCCTGGTATGCCCGAGCGCCTTGTAGTGGGTCATGACCCTGCACGCGCTTTCAAAAAGCTCATAGCGCAGGAAGTCAAAGCCGGGGATCGGATTCCCGTGCAGGAAGACCATGGCGATCCCCCGTGCCTTGAGCTGCTCGAAGAGAGGCGGATTGTCGTGGAAGTGAGATTGGTCGAGGATCAGGCCGTCGGTCTCTCCCGCCGTCCATTGAAGGATCAGCTCGGCCTCGCGTTTTTTGTCGTTGTTCGAGATTCCGATGAGGAGGGTGATGCCGATCTTTTCCGCCTCGCAGTTCAGCATCTCGATGAGCTCGGCATAGTAGGGGTTGTGCAGGTGGGGGACGAGAACCCCCCACCGGTTCGTGCGACCAAGCTTCATCATGCGGGCGCCGCCGTGCGGGATGTAGCCGATCTCGCGGGCCGCCAGAAGGATGATCTCCTTTGTGGCAGGCTTGATTCCCGACTGGTTGTTGAACGCGCGCGAAATCGTGCCTCGCGAAATTCCCGTATAATCTACAAGATCAAAAATCGTCGGCCGGGTGGATTTCTTCATGCGTGACTCCTATTTGAACCACATGCGAGGGATTCGGGCAATCAAGTTCCTGCCTCGGGCAAGCGCGCGGCGCCTTGGGGCGTGTGGGTCGGGAGGCTATCGAGCCTGATGGCGTTCTTCGGCTCGTCCTCGAATGCCAGCGCGCCGGTCGGGCAGTGCCTCACGCAATCTCCTGCCACCTCCAGCAACCCGTCGGCGAGCGGGGCGCTGAGCGGAACCCCGATTTTTAGATCGAACCCCCGGCCGATGAACGTGATGCCGAGCGGGGCGTGCGCCTGTGCGGCCAGCCCGACGCAGATCCCGCAAGAGATGCATTTGCCAGGTTCAAAAATCACTCCGGCGGGCTGGCGGATGAGCTCGAGCCGGCGGTGGTGCCCGCTGCAGGCTTTCGGATCTGCACCATAGGCTTCCGAGAAGAGGCGAAGCCTGCAGCTTCCGGCGGCGCGGCAGTCGCAATGGCAGCAGCGGCCGGCGGCGATCTCGGCTTCCGTGACCAGCTCGCGCCCGCTCAGCGCCGCGACCGATCCCTTGACCATCTCCAGATATTCCCTGGACGACACCTTGGGGATCGTCGAGGTAAAGGCCTTGTGCCCGACGTGGCAGGCCCGGCCGCTCATGAAGCTGTCCGCAGAATCGGCTAGGCTCCGGCCATCGCCTACCGAACGCGCCGGATCGTAGCTCGCGCGGATCGCGCTACCGGCTGCGAAAACCCCGGGGACGCTGGTCTGAAGCGTCGCCGGGGAGATGCGGATCGTGCGTTCAGTAGCTTCGACGCCGAGCCCGGCAGGGTCGGTATTCTGCATGCTCCCGACCGCGAGGATCACCGAGTCGAACGTCTGGCGGATCTCCGCGATGCTGATGTCGCGCCCAAGGCGCGTGCACGGCCGAAGCTCGAGGCCGAGCCGCCTGATCACATCAATTTCAGCATCGAGCACCGCGCGGGGAAGCTCGGCCTCCGGCACGCCATAGCGCATGTGGCCGCCCGGTTCCGCCCGATCATCGAAAACCGTGCAGCGGTGGCCGGATCGCATCAGGAAATATGCGGCGCTCAGCCCGGTCGCCCCGGCCCCGACGATGGCGACGCGCCTGCCAGTCGGAGGCGCGCAGGCAGGCACGAACGGGTTGGCCAAATCCAGGTTTGCGACCGACCGCTCGATCATCTGGATCTCGACCGCACCGTCATGCTGGCTGCGGCGGCAGCCGGATTGGCACGGCGCGCGGCAGATCCGGCCGAGCACCCCAGGGAACACCACGTTTTCCTTCACCAGGGCGATGGCCTCGCGCATCTTGCCTCGGGCGACAAGCCGGATGGTTGCGGGGATCTGGAGCCGTGCGGGGCAGACGCGCTGGCAGACAGAAATGCAGTCCCCGAGATGGTCGCTGAGCAGGAGCTCCAGCGCCGCCCGTCGCGAAGCCTTGACATCGGGAGCTTCGCTGAAAACGACCATGCCGCTGGCAACTCTTGTCGAGCACGACGGCAGCAGCCGCGGGCTGCTGCCGATCCTCACGGCGCACGCCATGCACGACGGGCGGGTTTCTTTTGCGCCATCAAGGTGGCAGAGCGTCGGGATATCCAGCCCGAGCTGCCGCGCGGCGTCGAGCACCGTGCTGCCGGACGGCACGGTGACCGGCCTGCCGTCGATTGTCAGCGTGCAGCTACTCATGTTTTTCGAGCGGTTCGGCCGGCGTCGCCTTGTGCGCACGGCCGGGGCACGGGATCCCGCCGCTCATGATGACGATGGCGTTTTCCGGGCAGGCGGCGCGGCAGACGTCGCAGCGGGTGCAGAGATCATCGCTGATCTGGTGGCGGCGATACGGCCTCGCCTCGATCGCTTTCGCCGGGCAGCGCTGGGCGCACAGGGTGCATCCGGTGCAGATGTCCTGGATAACGTATTGGATGAGCGGCTTGCACCTGCCTGCCGGACACCGCCCGTCGATGTGGGCGTCGTATTCGTCGCGGAAATACTTCAGCGTGGTGACGACAGGATTCGGGGCTGTCCGGCCGAGCCCGCAGAGGCTGCCGATCCCAGCGAGATCTGCGAGGCGCGTGATCTCATCGAAATCGTCGCGCCGGCCGGCGCCCTGGCAAAACCTCTCGAGGATCTCATACATCCGCATCGTGCCGATCCGGCAGAACGTGCACTGGCCGCACGACTCATCGCGCAGGAACGTCATGAAATACCTCGCCATGTCCACCATGCAGTCCCCGCCGTCAAGCACGATCAACCCGCCCGACCCCATGATCGCGCCCGCAGCCGCCAGCGCCTCATAGTCAACGCTTGTGTGCCCGAGCGCCGCCGGGATGCACCCGCCCGACGGGCCGCCGATCTGCACGGCCTTAAATGTCTTTCCTTCGGGTGCTCCGCCGCCGATGTCCTCGACGATCTCGCGGATCGTGATGCCCATCGGCACCTCGATGAGCCCAGCCCTGACAACTTTTCCGGCGAGCGAGAACACCTTTGTCCCGCGGCTCATTTCCGTGCCGAGCGAGGCGAATGCCTCTGCGCCATGGCGGACAATCCAAGGCACCATCGCGAACGTCTCGACGTTGTTGATCAGCGTCGGGCGCTGCCAAAATCCGCAATCCGCCGGATACGGCGGCTTGATGCGGGGGATGCCTCGCCGGCCTTCCATCGACTCGATCAGCGCGGTTTCCTCGCCGCAGACGAACGCCCCGGCCCCCTCGAAAAGCTGGAGCTTGAAATGAAATTTGCTGCCGAGGATGCCGGCTCCGAGCAGCCCTCGCTCCTCCATCTGCCGGATCGCCCCGCGCAGCCTGGCGACCGAGCGCGGGTATTCCGCGCGGACGTAGAGGGTGCCTTCGGCGGCTCCGACGCACCATGCGGCAACCAGCATCCCCTCGATCACGCGATACGGGAACGACTCCATCAGCATCCCGTCCATGAACGCGCCGGGGTCTCCTTCGTCCCCGTTGACGATCACATGTTTCGATCCGTCCGGCGAATGCGCGGCCCGCACCCGCGACCATTTGGCTCCTGTCGGGAACCCTGCTCCGCCGCGGCCGCGGAGCCCGCTTCTGGCGATCGTCTCGAGGGTCTCCTCAGGGGGCCGAGCGAGCGCCTGGCGGAGCGCCTCGAATCCCTGCTGCGCGAGATACTCGTCGAGGTCGAGCGGATCCATCTCGCCCAGTCCTTCCGTCGCGATGCGGACTTGCCTGCCCAGAGGCGCAGAGGCCGGCGCTTCGCTGGCGTCGGGCATTTCCCGGCATTCGTTGCCGGCGACAAATTCCTCCAGTGTCCGGTCCACCCATCGCACGAGCCTGCGCCCGAGGCCCGGCGGCCGGAAATGCCGGCGGACGATCGCCACGGCATCTCCGGGGCCGACCTTCGTGTAGAAGGCCTCCTTTCCGCCCGGCAGCCGGATCTCGACAGACGGCGTCCGGTAGCACGCGCCCACGCAGCCAACCCGCTTGACCTGCACGTCGATGCCCAATTCCCTTACGGTCTGGCGCAGGCGGTGAAACAGCTCGGCGCTTCCCTTCGCTATGCAGCACGAGCCGAGGCCGACGCGGATCTCGCCGCATCTGCTGGCTGGCTGCCGTCCGATCGCATCCACATCGGAGATCGTTTCGTGCCGTGTCGCGCGGAAATCCTCAACCATCTCGGCGAGGGAGGAGGCGGTCAGGTGCCCGTATGTCGTGTGGTCGATCTGGACGACTGGGCCAATCGTGCAGCAGCCGAGGCAGGCGACGCGCTCGACGGTGAACTCGTTGCTCGGGCATGTGTCGCCGCCCTCCGGGATTTGAAGCAGCCGGCAGAGGTGGTCGTGAATGTTTTCCGACCCGTTGACGTGGCAGGCGGTGCCGTGGCAAACCCGCATCGTATGGCTCCCGATTTCGCCCAGCCGGAACTGGTGGTAAAATGTCGCCACGCCAATCAGGTCGGCGAGCCGGATGCCGGTCGCCTCGCTGACCTGGCGCAGCGCGGGCTCCGGCAAGTGGCGGAACTTGTGCTGGATGCCCTGGAGGATCGGAATCGTCGCGCCCGGTCCGCAGCCGGTTCCCGCCAGAAGCCCGTCAATAAATGCGCGCATGTCGGTCATTTGCTCCCGATGCAATACAGGTTGTTTTTTCCGCGCAGGAGGAGGCGCTTGCCAAGCGGCACCGGGCTGGCGCAGCACTCCTCGCCGAGCTCGCCCCTCCCGAGCTCCTTGTAGGCGTCGCCGGTCGCGAGCACCCAGGAGGCGCCTTTCCGGCTGACGAGAACCAGCTCGCTCCCCACGATGGTTGGCGATGCGTAAAACTCGTCTTCAAGCTCATGCGTCCAGACGATCTGCCCGGTTTGCAGGTTGTAGCAGGTTAGCTGCCCGCTGCTGGTGATGGCATACACCCGCTGGCCATCGCTGACCGGGCTCGTTGCGTCAGGAACACCGTCCTCGGCTTTCCACTCGATGCCCGCAGCGCCGGGCCGGATGCCGATGATGTCCGCGTTCGGCGCGACGGCAACGATCAGGCCTCCGGCCAGGATCGGAGAAGGGGCGACATCGCCTTCGAGGCATTTGTTCCTCCACAGCTCCCGTCCGTCTGCCGGGCTGTAGGCGATGACAAACGGGCTGGCGCACGTGATCAGCTGCGGCTGCCCGCCGATGTCGAACACCACCGGCGACGACCACGAGCCTGCGACATCGCGCTTGGCCTCCCAGAGCGGCTGTCCGGTCCGCGTATCCAGCGCCAGCAGCCGCGACTGCCCGTCCTCGGGCTGGCCGCGGTCGATCTGGATCAGAAGCCGATCCTCATAAATCGCCAGCGAGGAAGCGTAGCCGTAGGTGTTTCCCAAGGGGCTGATATTGCGCGCCCAGACTTGTTTTCCGGAAAAATCGAAGGCAGCAACCTCTCCGGTCGGAAAGACGGCATAGACGCTCCGTCCGTCGGTGGCGGGCGTCGGCGCGGCAAGGCTCGTCTCCTCCATGACCTCGGGCGTTGGCGGGCGTTCTCCCCCGGGGAGCTTGATCGTGGCCGACCACTGGAGTTCGCCGGTCTCTGCGTCAAACCGGAACACGCTGCTCTGGCTTTTGTCCGCCCCGGTCACGAATACGGATGTGCCCCAGACTACCGGCGAGCTCAGCCCGTGCAGCGGCACGGCGGTCTTCCAGAGGATATTTGTCCCGTCCGCTGCGTTCCATGTCGCCGTCGCGCTCGCTTCCGGCGCGATCCCCAGACCGGCAGGGCCGCGGAACGTCGGCCACCGGGTCTCTTCCGTCGATGGAAATGTCTCCCCGGCACCTGCTGCGATGCCGGGAAGTGCGCTCTCCGGCAGGCGCAGCGGCCGCAGGGATGCGGCCGCTGCGAGCGCTGCGACTGCCGCAAGCGTCCCGGCCGTCGAGTATCGGGCAAGCCTCCTCGAGCGGTTCGCCTTCTGGAAGGTGCGCTCGCCCCAGCTCTGCGGGTCGGGCAGCCGCCTGCGGCAGGCCCGCACAAAATGCGCGCTGGCGAGAAATACGGCCAGCCCGGCCACGAGCGCGCGGCTCGCATTGCGGGAGAGCTGGAGGCGGGAAAACATTTCCTGGCGCAGCTCGAGATCGAGCTGTCGGATCTTGGCCTTCACCGACTCATCCCTCGGCCGGCTGCGCAGCTCGTCCTGCAGGCGGACGATCTCCTTCGAGTGGACCAGCCGGAACACGTTTCCGCTCCCTGCGCGAAATGCCGCCGCTCCGCCAACCATGACGAGGAACATCCCTGCCGCCACGGCGATCGCCATTGCAAGCTGGTAATAGGTCTCAGGCTTTTTCAGTCGTATCCAGGCTAGGGGTTGCAGAGGTGTCTGTTGTTTTCATCATTTTTCTTTGTAAATGTCCACACTGGGACATCGCCAGCGAAGGAACCTCAGAGGAAAGGGATCCTCAGGGTGCCGCCCTTGACAAGATCGCTGATGGGGATCTGAAAGTCTGGAAACCGCTGGCCTTCGAGCTCTGGAACGGGGCTCGTCCCATCGGGCAGAGAGACGGGCTCCACGATGAGCTCGGAAGCTCCGGCAGGTCGGATGGTGGCGCGGTCAAAATTCAGTCCGCCGACGAGCAGGCTGCCGCTGCCGGGGCAAAACGGGAAGAGGCCCAGGGAGCTTAGGACATACCACGCCGACATCTCGCCGTTATCCTCGTCGCCGCAGAACCCCTGCGGCCCGGAGCTGTAGAGCTCGGCAAGAACCCGCCTCACCCGGTGGCGGGTCCTTACGGGGGATCCTGCCAAGGTATAGAGGTAGAGCACATGGTGCACCGGCTGGTTGCTGTGCGCATACTGGCCGAACCCGGCCAGAGCCATCTCGGTCATCTCGTGAATTTCATCCACATAGGATCCCGTGTGAAAAACGGGCGGAGTGGCGATGAGCTGATCGAGCTTTGCGATGCATCTTTTCCGTCCTCCGATCAGGGCGATGAGGCCATGGGGATCGTGCGGCACGGCCCACGAGTGCTGCCATGGGCCGCCCTCGACATAGGGGCCGCCCCATTCGAGCGGGTCGAATGCGGCCCACGACCCGTCGCGGTTGCGGCCGCGCATGAACCCGACCCCGGGATCCCATACGTTTTTGTAGTTTCCCGAGCGCCGGGAAAAATCCCTGGCGTCTTCCTTGTGCCCGAGAGCTTCGGCGACCGCTGCCAGGCAGTAGTCGCCATACGCGTAATCCTGGGTCATCGAAACCGACGCGGCCACGGAATCCGCCGGCACGTAGCCAAGGTCGATGTAGTCGCGGAGGCCCGCGCGGCCGACCTCGTTGCGGCCCGGGACATCCATGCAGTTCCGGCGCATGGCGGCATAGGCAGTTTCCCAATCAAACCCTGTGATTCCGCTCCCGATTGCGTGGGCAAGCACGGCATCCGAATGCGTGCCGATCATCACTCCGCGCGGCCCGGGGCTCGACCACTGGGACAGCCAGCCCCCTTCGCGGTAGTAGTTGAGGAACCCCTCCATCATCTCCGCAGAGCGCGGCCGGTCGAGCAGGTTCAGCAGCGGGAACAGCGTCCGGTAGGTATCCCAAAACCCCGTGTCCGTGTAGAGCGGCCCGGGGTAAACATTTCCATCGCAGGGGCTGTAGTGGACCATGGCTCCGCCCCCGTCGAACTCGTGAAAGATGCGCGGGAAGAGGAAGCAGCGATACAGGCACCCGTAGAACGTGCGCCGCTTTTCCTCGTCTTCCGTTTCGATGGCGACCCGCCCCAGGACCTCCTCCCATGCGGCTGCCGCCTCCTTGATCAGCGCGGCGAGATCGCGGCCGGCAAGCTCCTGCTGCAGGTTTCTCTTCGCCTGGTCGATGCTGATGAACGAGGTAGCGATGCGGACCTCCACGGAGAGCGACTCCGCCGGGAACTCCACAAACGCCCCGGACCGATCCCCGGCGGCTCGAAGCCCATCCGCCGGCTTTCCGCCAACGAAGGTTCCGGCGCGCTCGATCGGCGCGCTAAACTCCATCGCGTAGTAGCAGGCAAAGTTTGCAGGCGTCCCGCCCGAATGGCCGCGCGTGAAGCCCACAATCCGCCGGTCGCCCGGCAGGACGGACGCTTCCGACTCCCCCTTTTGCGGCTCAAGGATCAGCCGGCGCGCGCCGCCGGCAGGAAAGCCTATGACAAGCAGTGCTCCCCGCTCCGTCGGCGTCATTTCCAGCGAGATCTGATAGCGGAGAAGCTGGAGATTCATGCGGTGCGGTGACAGCTCGGAATCCTGCTGGCGGTAGCAGGATGCGCGCTGCGCCGCCGGGAGGATCAAAGGCCCGGCCTGCGGCATCAGCACGAGCGACCCGTAATCATCCATCCACGGCGATGGCTGGTGGGTCAGGCGGATCCCTTGAATTCTCGGATCATCGGCATGGAAAAAGAAGCTCGTGCCAGCTCGTGTCTGCATCGTCCAGTGCGCCATGCCAAACGGCCTGGCAACGATCGGCAGGGTGTTCCCGTGCGATCGCTCGAAGGTTGATGCAGTCCCGGTGAGGATGTTCACATTTTCCAGCATGGCTGAAGATTGGGACGAAACGTCCGGCCGGCCAAGGTTTTTCGCGGGGGTAGTTCGGGTCAATCCGCAGGGGAGGCTCAGATTGCGTGATAGTTTATTTTTTACCGCCAAAGAACTGAATAGGACAAAGGGAAAAGGGGGCGCGCCCCGGCGATTCGTGCCGCAACTGGGTATGAAGAGTCCTCCATCTGGGCAGATTTGCCTGTAGAACACTCCGGAACACCTTCCCGTGATTGGGATGTTTCAGGTGAAGCAGTTCGTGAATGATGATGTAGTTCTGCAAACTTGCGGGCAGCCTGATAATATCGCGAGCGAAGCAAACCCTCCCACGGGTGGAACACGAAGCCCATTTTCGACTCATCTCCATGACAACGACCTGCTTGGGATATGCCCGGAGTTTCTGCGCCCATGAGGACACCCTCCGTTTGAAGTCAAGTACACCACCCTCATGGGTGGAGTTCATGCCGGCCGCGCCCCCATCACTTTTTCTGCGAGATCGATCATTTTCCTTCCGCTCACGACTTTGAGGAGAACCTTGTAAACCTCGGCTTTAAGCTGTCGCATCTCATCGGGGTTGGCTCCGGCATTGGGGAAGCGCCCGTAGGCATCTTCGATCTCTTGCGCCAATGATTTCGCTTCGGTCACGTCATATCCATTGGTTTTGAGCTCCCAGAAAACAGCAAAGGCCCCGGCATCGAGTCCGCTTTCAACTCGGGCTTTTTCTGCGGCGAGCCTCTCCTCAACCAGACTTTCAAGCTGTTTGAGAGCGGCCTGGGTGGTAGTCTGACGCTCTTCGATCGCCTCCATCACATTTTCGGCACGCTCTGCAAAGGAGATCAAGTGCGGTTCCTTTTCATCGGTCCCTGTTCCCTGAAGGCTGCGCACAAGATTGATAACCTTCTCCTCATCAGGCCCTTGTTTCTTCCGGAGCGCTTCCAGTGCCTCCTCATCAAATTCGACAGTTTTGGTCAGACGGTCCAACCCGTGCGCCACGGCATTCGTCTCCACCAGCTTCGCCGTCTTGTTTGCGAGGTCGCCAATGAACCCGGTTTGTTTTCCGTAAGCCGAGCGCATCATGGTGTAGAGGTCGGCAAGTTCGTTGTAGTCCGCAATGTCGCCAGCTAATTCGGGATCAGGGGAGAGAATTTCGTAGAGAGTTTCAATTTCTTTGAAAAGTTCTGTGAATTCCTCCCGCGCGGCCTTTTGAAAGAATTTCTCGTAAAGCAGCTTTTCCAGTTGGACATCCTTATTCGACCCTCTGGTGCGGGTCACATACCCTCGGGCTGGGCCGTCCATCAACTCCCGGAACCGCCCAAACAAAACTTCCAAATCTTCAATGACTCCGGAGTAATCCTCGGAATCGAAGGCCAGAGCCTTCTTCAGGTCTTTGAGGACGCCAACAAAATCAATGATCAGTCCGCGCGGCTTTTCGACTCCTCTGGCATCCTGATAGGGGCGGTTGACCCGGGCAACAGCCTGGAGGAGGACATGGTCGCGCATTGGCTTATCGAGATACATGCAATAGAGAATCGGTGCATCGTAACCCGTGAGTAGTTTATCAGTGACGATCAGAATCTTGGGGAGGGAATTGGCCTTGGGAAACTCCTTCCGCACCGCCTTCTCGGATGCTTCATCGAGTTGAAGCTCCGCAACCAGAGGACGCTCGACCACATCATTGGAGCTTTTCGTGTAAATGACCTGAGAAAATTCGGCTGGAAGGTGCTGGTCGAGGGCTTTCTTGTATTTCGCGCAGGCCTCCCGATCCACCGCGACGAGGAATGCCTTATACCCCAGCGGTTCGACATTCTCGCGGAAGTGCTTTGCGACGAAAGCAGCGACCTTCTCGACTCGCTGGTCGCCTTTCAGGAAAGTTTTCAGATTTACCGCCCGATCGAGGGCGCGATTCAGATCGTCGATGTCGGCGATTCCTTCAGTCTCCGCAAGCGCGAGGAATTCTTTTTCCAGTAGTTCGGCATCCAAAACAACTTCGCTCGGCGCGAGACGGTGGCTGAGTTTCAGCGTGGTGCGATCTTTGATGGACTCCGCGATGGGATACTTGTCGAGGTAGCCGTCCGGATCCTGGAGCCCGAATGTCTTGAACGTTCCCTCTCCCCTGTCCGTCCTGGCGATCGGCGTTCCGGTAAAGCCAATGAAGGTGGCGTTCGGGAGCGCCCCCATGAGGTAGTTTCCGAAGTCCCCACCGGTCGATCTGTGTGCCTCGTCGATCAGAACGAAGATATCTGGCCGCAAGTTCAGTCGCGCTGGAATACCGTCAAATTTGTGGATCATCGTGATGATGAGCCCACGGAAATCCGCACGCAGGAGATCCTCAAGCTCGGCACAATTAGCGGCTCTGCGGACTTGAATGCCAGACAGGTTCATTTCGCCGAGAATCCGGTCTACCCACCCCGCAAGCTGTCCTTCGAGTTCGTTCCGGTCCACAACGAGGAGAACCGTGGGAGTCGTTGTCTGAATATTCATTCCATTGCTCCTTCCATCGTCGGGAGTTTTCCTTCGAGCAGAAGACGGGCAGCAGTAATCATGGTAAACGTCTTCCCGGACCCCTGCGTGTGCCAGACCAAGCCGCGAGTTTTCCCCGGATCAAGACAGCGGTCCACGACCTTGGTCGCCGCTCGTGTCTGATGCTCGCGCAGGACGGTTTTCTTGAGTTCGTCATCCTTCGCGAAAAAGAGGATCCATTCGTTCAAGAGCAACAGAAAACGCTGGCGGTCAAAGAACGACTTCACCTGCTCGCCGTAGGATGGCGGCGGCGTTTCGGCAGCCAAAGGAAGATCCTCGACTGGATTTTCGGCATGCAGGGCAGAGGTGGGTGGGGGCACTTCTGTGTAGCTGCCGCTTTTCATGGCCGTGAGCTGGTGCTTCCAGTTGAAGACGCCCTTCCGCTCGTAGGTCCAGGTGACGCCGTAGAAATACTCGATCAGATGGGTGATGTTGAATACTTGCGGGGCGACCATCATCTCCGGGGTTTCCAACTCGTATCGCCGGAGCTGAACGAGCGCTTTTTCCATTGCGTTCTTGAGCTTCGGATTTTTGCATTCCACGAGGGCCACGGGCACCCCGTTGACGAGGAAAACGACATCCGGGCGGTTTCCTTTCTTCCAATGCTTCCGGAACGCCCATTCGACGGTGACTTCAAATTTGTTCCGTCCCGGCTCCAGCGGATGATTGAAATCCACGACCATCACGTTGAGGGAACGTTTTTCGGACGGCACAAAAACCGTTTTTCGCCCCCGCACCCATTCAAGCAACTGGCGGTTGCCTTCCATCGTTGGAGGGACGGCCTCCATAGAAGTGATCACCGATGCCACATTCTCCGGGGTGACTACTCCCGGATTCAATCGCAGGAGTGCGGATTCCAGCTCGTCATAGAAAAACAGGCCGTCTTCACCCTTTCGGCGGGCGAGCGCGTCGGTTTCAGAGACGAATTCCCAACCTGCGGCCACCGCATGGTTGACGAGTGGTGACTGGACGGTGGAGGATTCAACGGCGAGCTTGCTCATGATATTTTTGTAATCGACGATTCTCGTCTTCTCTGAGAAGGTTTCAAAGGCTCGGCGTCCATCGAAGCCTGACGTAATGCGTCAGGGGCTATGTAGTTGGCGCGGGGCCAACCACCAAGCGCGGGGTAGATGGGATTTCTTGTCCCCTTGTGTGTCGAGAGACCGCCCTGCGTTTTCTCTTTATCACGTTGATAGATGGTCGGTTGCGCTGATTCAAACCCAACAGCGGACACCCCGGGGGTCGAATCCCGCTCCCTCCACAAAAAAATCTCTTGGCAAGTGGAAGAGACCGGGCCAAGTTCGGGCTAGTCGGGTGCTGCATGCAGTTCGATATGGTTCGCCCAGCCTGACTCAAATTTAAAGGTCCCGCCCCGGTGACAAGAGCCCATGGGGCTCTCTCTGAGAGATCAGAGTAGCCGGGGCGGTCATTTTTTTCGAGGAGCATGTCAGTAGTAGTAGGTTTTCCCTGAGCGAAAAATGTCGAATTCGCTCTTTGATGCAGATTTGATCAAGTCGTAGGATCGCTCATCCTGGCGTTCCCATTTCCGGTAAACCGCCCAGTTGAAGTAGTCGGAAATCTGGAGGTCGATATTGGATTTGCTGTCATGGTGGTAGATGCGATAAGTCGCAGTTTTCGGCAACATCGCCGCAAGCGTCTCCTTGACGGCTTTTTCGATGGCATTCCTTTTCTTCGCAACAGGCAACCTGTCGGTGAAAACAATGGCTTCCCGAAACAACCGGAGGTCGTGTTTATCGAGCACGTGCCGCAGCAGATGGCCCAGCATTTTGGGGTAGAACTTCTCATCCGCCTGCAAAGCCGCACTTGCCTTCCGTTTCTCAACGACCACCGCATCGTAGCGCACCCCGTCAATGTTTGAGCAGATGATCTTGAAAACAGCGTCGCGCGTTGCCTGCCGGTCTTCCGAAGCATGGAAATACTCAATGTCGGTTCTCTGCTCCACCAGATCGTATTTCAGTTCCGTCAGCTCCCGGTAGGCATGGAATGGACGTTCCTTCGAAATGCAGCCAAGGACAAAGTAGCGCGTTCCCTTGGACGAGAAATCGAGATTGCCCGCCTCGTCGAGAAAGATGTAAAGAAACCGCTGGAGATCGCTCATGCGACTGCCCCCAGTTCAGAAATGTCGATCCCCGTGACGCGGCGGCGGGCGGTCATCAAGTCGTGCAGGAGCGTGCGGAACAGCTCGCGCAGGAGGCGCTGGCGCTCTTCGTGGTGGGAAATCTTACTGTCAATGGTGCGTAGGATCGCGGCGATTTCGCGCTGCTCGGCTTCGGGTGCCAGCGGCACTGGGAATCCTTTCAAGAAACCACAGGTCAGAGCGCCTTTCGTGCTTCCACCGCCCTGAGCCACTTGGCGAAACTGGGCGTAGCATGTATCGAGGTATTGGCGCACGAAATCGGGAACAACATCCGAGCGTTCAATCGTGATATACGCCAAATGCTGGTTCATACATGTTTCTATTGCAACACGTGCGACATGCCCAAGTGTTTTGCCTTGGCCGGTAATGGCGATGATGAGGCTATCAGCGGGGACCTTTGGGAGGTGGCAATCTTTCACCGCCTTTGGAGTTACAAATTCCGCTGCACACTCAACGATACGATCATAAATCTTTCCGCTTGTGAGCCACGGAATCGTTCCATCTGTCCAGTAAGCAGGATCGGTGCGGCGGGGCGTGGAACCATTCCCGATGCGCCCAAATGAACCAAGCGGCACGACCTCCCAATTCTCGGGAATAAGGCCAACCTCGGTTTCCTTCTGCGGTTCGCCGCGTAGGCCGCGCGTAAAGAGTTGTCGCAGGACAGCCCGTTTCAACTCCCGCGTGGTCTGCGCCAACTCACCCTCCACTTCGACTGCTGCCTGAACCCTCGCGACCACAGCTGCAATTTTGCACTGCTCGGTTGTTTCTGGAATCAGACATTGATACTGGCTAATCCAGCTCCACGAAGTCCGAGGGTATTGTTTATCTGCACTACTCTGGGCGTAGTCAATGAACTCCGCAGAATGGAGAATTGCGACCAGGAACTCTGCCGGCACATCCTGTTTTGGGCGCAAAACGAGAAGCTCTGTCGAACAAACACCAGCTCCCGGTGCAATGACTGCTTTATCGAGATAAGGACGCAATTTCCCGTAAAGAACGTCGCCTGTTTGAAAAATAAAAGCATTACTCTTGAACTCACTGGGTAAAGCCCACCGTGAAAGACGAAATGAACCGCTGTCCACATGCTCCAGACCAACATACATCGACGCTCCCGATTCTGATGGAAGTGAGCTTGCTGAAGAAAGACCACACAAATCGCCGAGCACTCCGTTTGTCCATGAGTCTGGAGAAAGGACGGCACTCATGGTGACTGAACCTCCAGTGCAGAAATTACTTTGGACATCTCTACGCGCAATCTCCCAGCATCTTTGTCCAATCGGGCAATGTCTTTCAAAATCGCTTCGAGGTTGCGATCAGCGGACCTGTCGGTCGCTGTCGTCACAAACCGGCTCGGGCTCAGGTTGTAGTCATTTTCCGCAGCCTCCCCATTCGTAATGACCTTAACGAATCCGGACACATCCTTTCCTGCGTGATAAGCCTCGGCGACTTTCGTAATCGCCTCCGGCGTCATGAAATTCTTGGGCGTTCCCTTACGGAATTCGCCAGAGGCGTTGATCAGCGTGATTTTGCCGATCCTGTCTTTCGGTTTGCCGCGTCGCAGGAAGACGATCACGCCCGGCGCGGTGGTGTTATAGAAAAGATTGTCTGGAAGCATGACCACGCCATCGATGAGATCCTTTTCGATGAACCAGCGGCGGATGGCGCGTTCCTTGTCCTCGTTTTTGCTACCGGAACCACGTGAGACCGCTCCCGTATCGAGCACCACGGCCGCGCGTCCACCATCCGCCATGCAGGCGGCGGTATGTTGGAGCCATGCCCAATCGCCCTTGCCCGTGGTCGTCCCACCCTGACGCTCGAATCGATCAAATGCGTCGTTTTCGAATACGTCGGGATCGAAGCCTTGGTTCCACATCGGATTTGCCACGATGAGCGGAAATTGACGCAGACGGCTGGCATCCGTCGAACGGAACTTCGGGTTTCGCATTGAGTCCCCGCGAACAATTTCAGCCTGAAGGTCGTGGATGATCGTATTCATCCACGCGATGGCGTAGCTAGCGGCCTGGAGTTCCTGACCGAAGAGCTTCAGCGGCACCTTTTTTGCGGCAGGGTCAATCCGTTCGGCCACGAGTTGGAGCTTGATGAGGAGCCCCGCTGATCCACAGGCATAGTCGTAAGCGGTTTCCCCCGGACGTGGCCGCAAAATCTCGGCCATGAGAAAGCCGACCTCAGTCGGCGTAAAAAACTCACCCGCGCTCTGCCCAGAGCCCTCCGCAAATTTTCGCAGGAGGTATTCGTAGCAGCGGCCGAGAAAATCCGGCTCCACGTCACGTAATCCAAGCCGGTAACGCGGATCGGACAGAGCCTCGATCACCCCACGCAGGGCTGCATCGCTGATCTCGCGCTCGCCGCCAGCGCCGACATGGTTGAAATCCACCTGATCGATGATGCCGATGAGCTGCTGGTTCTGCCGGGAAATTGCGCGACAGGCAGTGGTGACGTGCTCACCAAGCGTCTTCGGTTTGTTGCCGTCCGGCCATTCAAAGGGCACACGTCCAGCAAGCACCGGCCAGCGGGCTGCGGGCGGGATGTAAAATCGGACCACGCGATCCCCGGCGGCAACCCCCTTCTCGACCTCCCCCTCGATAATTGCAAGCGCGGTTTCTGCTTCACCGTAGGTTTCTGTCAGTCGGGCTACTTCATCGTCAAATACGTCGGACAGGCGTTTGATGAACAGGAGCGGCAGGAGGTAATCTTTGAATTTCGGTGCATCCTTCTCGCCCCGGATCGCGCACGCCGCATCCCAGAGCATTTGTTCCATCGACTTGTTGCCAAGAACCTTGCTGGCAGATGTTCCCCGGCGGCGGCGCGTGCCCTGAGCCGGAGCCACAACTGTTTCTTCGGAGGATTCACCGTTTTGGATGCCGGATTGTTCGATCAATTTCTCAATGGCCAGCATCTGCGCTTTCTGGGGTTTTGATTTCCCCCCCTCCCAACGGTTCACCGTGGCAAACGAAACATTGAGCCGCGAGGCGAGTTCCTCTTGGCTCAATTGAAGATGTTCCCGAAGGCGAACCAACACGGACGAAAGTGATGCATTCTTTAACATAAAGGCAACTATGCTATACCATATATGTAAATGCAACAATTATTCATGCCGTTCAACAGCTCCCTGTCATCCCATTGCGCGAGAGCTCGATCGATGATGGGCTGCGTTTTTTCAAACCTTGCCGGGGCGGAGATTCCCGGATAATTTCTCTGGCAGATCGTGATTTCCCTGCAGATGCGGCGCCTGTTCACCCTACCGATACTGACGTTCCTTATGATCCCCTTTTCTCCCGTGCTGGGCCGAGAGGCCCGATTTTATCTTGGCACCTACACAAGCCCGGCACGGACGGGGCTGTTAAAAAGCAGCGGCATTTATGTTGGCGGGATCGACTTGGAAACCGGGCGCTTCAGCCCGGTGCGCGCTGCGGGCGAGTGCGACAACCCCAGCTTCCTTGCGCTTTCCCCCGACGGGCGGTCCCTCTATGCGGCAGCGGAGCGCTCCGAGGGAGCCGTGGCCGCTTTTCACGTCGGGGATGGCGGCGATCTCACCTTGCTCAACGAGCTTCCCACGGGCGGTGGAGGAACCTGCTATGTTTCGGTGGATGCCACGGGACGCTCCGTCTTTGCTGCAAATTACAGCGGGGCGAGCTTTGCTGCGTTTGATGTCACCCCATCCGGCGCGCTGGTCCGGCGCACCGCGCTCATCCCGCTGGGCGGATCCGGTCCGCACCGGCGCCAGGCGCAGTCCTTCGCCCACGCGATCGACGCCGATCGGGCAAACCGCTTCGTCTACGGTTGCGACCTTGGATCCGATACGATCTGGTGCCTGAAGCCGGATGCTGCGTCTGGCGGTCTCTCTGTGAACGATCCCATCGAGGGAAAGGTTCCTGCAGGCTCCGGCCCCAGGCATCTCGCCTTCAGCGCACGCGGAGATTTCGCTTACGTCTGCAACGAGCTGAGCTCCACGGTGACGGTTTTTGCCTGCCAGGCGGAGAATGGGGCACTGACGCAGATCCAGACGGTTCCCCTCCTGCCCGAGGGGACGGACGCGGCGGGATTCGGAGCGGCTGAAATTGCCATCCACCCCGCCGGGAAGTGGCTCTATGTCTCCGATCGCGACACCACCAATGAGGGGCGGGATTTCATCGCGGCATTTTCCATCGCCTCGGACGGACGGATCTCCTGCCTGGGCAGAGCCCCGACCGTGCGGCACCCCCGGAGCTTCGCCATCGACCCAAGCGGGCGCTGGATCGTCGTCGCAGGCATGACCGACCACAAGATCGCCACGATGAAAATCAACGCGGAGACGGGGGCACTGGAGCCAACGGGCCAGCAGGCCGAAGTCCCCGCACCAACATGCGTTATTTTTGATTTTTCACCATTCCAAGGGAATGCCGGGCAGGCCGCCAAATAGGCATGAAGGATCAGATTCTTCACGCGGCCGGATGTCCCCGGGAACTCGAGGCGCTCTATCGAAAAAATCCGGGACAATTCGCGCCCGCCTTCCGCGAGGCGCTCGCGGAGAACCCTGATTCGATCGCTCTGCGGGTTTGGCAGGAGCGGCTGTTCTTTGACGGGCAGGCGGGCGCATCGTCGTCCGGCGCCCGTTTGCAGGGGCGCGACATCCGGCTGGTCGTCGCGCTGTCGCTGATCGCCGGCACCCTCGCAAAGCTGCCCCTGTTGTTCCCTTCGCTTGATGGCGAGAGGTTCTATCCCCGGAACCTCTGCGGAATTGTTGCCGGGGCTTTGGTGGCCTACTTCTGCATCCAGCGGCAGTGCCGGGCGCGGACCGTGGCCCTCCTCCTGTCGCTTCTGCTCGGTTCGCTGCTCTACCTCAATCTTCTGCCCGGCAGCTCCGAGTCCGCAACCCTTGTGCTGGCCTGCATCCACGCGCCCTTTTTCTTCTGGTCTCTTCTGGGGGTCGCGTTCCTGGGCGGCGCTTGGAGGAACCTCCCAGGACGCATGGACTACCTGCGCTACAACGGCGAGCTTCTGGTCTTCAGCACGATCGTTCTTCTGGGCGGCATGGTCCTCACCGGGCTGACGCTCGCTCTTTTCGGTCTGATCGGCCTGCAGATCGAAAGCTGGTATATGTCGAATGTCGGCGTTTATGGGGCGATCGCGACTCCCCTTGTTGCCACTCTGCTCATCGACCGGGTTGTCGGTGACCGGTTCAAGATCAGCCCCCTGCTGGCCAAGGTGTTCTCGCCGCTTTTCCTTGTGACGTTTGTGGCCTACCTGATCGCCATGATCCTGCAGCACAAGAGCCCGTTTACGGACAGGGATTTCCTGATCGTCTTCAACGGGCTGCTCTTGGTCGTGCTGGGGCTTTGTGTTTTCTCAGTCTCGGAACGCGGCCCGAAGGATCCGCCCGGCGGGCTCGACCTGATGAATGCCGCACTGGTTTCTGTCACCCTGGCGATTGACGTGGTCGCACTCGCGGCGATTCTGTTCCGGGTCACATCCCTCGGGTTCACTCCGAACCGCCTGGCGGTGCTCGGAGCCAATCTGATCGCCTTCTGCCACCTCGCGGGAATCCTCTATTACTCCATGGGGTTTATCAGAAAAACCAGCCGGTTCGAACTCCTGGAAAACTGGATCGCGGGCTACATCCCGGCCTACACGATCTGGAGCCTCGTCGTCATGGTCGGATTCCCGCTGCTCTTTTGGTTCCGTTGATTCAAATAAACCGCAGGAAAAATTTTATTATTGATATTTTCGGGAATGTTCCCGATGTTCCTCAGTCATGTGCGTCAGGTTGCTCACGAGCGGATTTTACATCCTTGTTTCCGAGGGGACGGATGCGGGCGGAACACGATGATGAAAGCGATGATTTTTTGGATTGGCTGCCTGGCGGCAGGGGGATCGGGCGTCGGATTTTGTGCGGACGCGACATGGCGCTGGGAATGCCCGGAACTTGGGGCAGCGGCTGAGTCGGTCACGGTCGAGCCGGTGAAGTTCGGCAAGTCGTGGGCCTACGCGCTTGAGTTTGATGACGGGGGGGTCTTTGCGCAAACCATCGCGGCGCCGATGCTGGAGAAGCTCAGCTTTACCGATGCGCCTCCGGGGGTTTCCGGAGGAAGGAAGATCTCCTTTGTCGCGAGCATGGCGCTTTATCCGTTTGTGCTTGATGGCGACAACGGCACGCTCCTGACATGGGAGCAGATCCGGGGGCTGCGCGACAAGGGCTGGGGAGTCTCGAACCACAGCTACTGGCATACCGGGAACCACTGGGAGCCCAAGGAGTTTCTCGACGAGGCCCAGATGCGCCGCGAGCTGTTCTGGAGCCAGGCCGTCCTGTCGCACTTCCTCGCTGGCGGGAAGGAGATCATCCGGCGGTTCGTCTATCCCAGCGGGGATTTTCACTACGGCCCGTTCCTTGCCGAATACGGATTGAACACCACCCCGGTCGCCGTCAAAAACCGGAATTCCCTTTCCGATCCGCCGGCGCCGTTTGATGCGGCAACCAAATTCCGTCTCACCGACCGCAACAACATGGATGCCGGCGCGTGGGACAAGCGGGGAGGGGACGACATGGAGTCCTTCCCTCAACCCCGCCCGGCACCGGGCGAGCTTGTTTTGGATTTTACGCACGGGATGGGCAAGGAAGGCGAGAGCAACGTCCTCCGCTGGGAGCGCCGCCTCGGCAAGATCGCTTCCGATTTTGGAGCGGGCGGCGATGACAGCGTCTGGTGTGGGGCCACCGGAGAAATCATCGCCTACCATGCGACCGCGATCAAAGCGCGGGCGGGCAGCGACAAGGGAGGGGTCTTCGTCGAGGTGCCGCCGGGCTCGTTCAAGACCCCGCTGACCTTGCGCATCAAGCTGTCCCGTCCGCTGGAGAAGCTTCCCGCCGCGCCTCCCGGAGCGTTGCTCTACCGGCAGGGCGACCAGCTCTGGCTCACCACACCGCCGGTCGGGGACGACTTGACCCCGGGGTTTCTCCGCGCGAAGCCCGCCCACACCGGGCCGTTTCAACAGAAAATCACCTTTGCGCAGCCGGTCCGCCTCGCGGCGGTGCGCATCCTGCAAAAAGGGGATCCGGGAGCCGGCTTCGTTCCGGAAATTGCCTGGCTGGCAAAGGACGGCAGCACGGGAAAAGTGCCCGTTGAAAATGCCCTGCGCTGGGTGCCGACGAAATCCCGCTGGGGCAACTGGCTGCTCTTCCCGGTCGTTCCCGACCAGCCTGCTCCGGAGGTGGTCGAGCTCAATTTTAACCCCTCGCCATGCTTCAAGCAAGTCGAGGTCTGGACGATCGAACAGTAAATATTTTATGAGAAAACAAACCCTCCTGCCGGCGCTGCTGCTGGCCATCGCCGCATCTGTCACCCCAGCTCTCAGCGCGGACGCTCCGCCCGCCCGCGAGCGCTTGCTTCACGGCATGGACTCCACCGAAGGCCTGGGCGCTGGCGGCTGGAAATTTGAGAAGGCTGGCGTCGAGATGAGCCCCGCCGGGGTCGCGCCGAAGCTCGGATCCGGGTCCGTGCGCTTTCGCGGAGTGGCCGCGATCGCCGGCGCCAAGGGCGATTTTCACCTGACGGACCAATTGCCGGGGAATTTCGTGAAGCTTGGGATGTGGGTGTATCTTTCCGAGGACTCGAACGTCAGCGAGCTGGGGTTCCAGCTTTGGGATGCCAACGGCGAGGGCCTGACCGAGAAGATTCCGGCCGACTGGCTGGGATGGCGGCATATCGAGCTCGATGCGGGCAGCAGCAAAATCGTGCCGGCCTGGAAGCAGCCGGACCAGAACGGCGTGCTGGAGCAGCCGATCCGAGCGCTCAACCTCGCATGGTTCGCCAAAGAACCCGGCCCGTCCCATCTCGAAGTGGACGCCCTGACCGGTGTTTTTGGCGATACAGGAGAGCCGGTTGCCCCGTTGGATCTGAAGATTGAGCTTCCCAGGTCCACCGCTGCCCGCGCCCCGATGGGCGGATCCCTCGTCCTCCACAATTCCACAGGCAAGCCGCTGCAGGCCACCGGGGAATACACGCTCATCTCCAACCCTCAGCTGATCTCAGTTCCCGTAGCAGATCCGGTCCATGGATTGGACATCGCGCGCGGGGCCAAGGCCTGGACGATCGATAAAGATGGTGAGGCTCCGGATCCGACGCTCACCGACGGGCTCGTCTTCACGAACCGCGAAATCGCATGGGGCAATACTGAGGCTGAGGTGAAGCAGCGCATCGATCTGGGGGCCCCGCACAAGGTCACAAAGCTGGCGATTTTCCCGACCGATGCCAACTGGCTGTGGAACGCAGAGGTCTCCGCATCGATGGACGGCACCAGCTTCCAGGTCATCCCCGGCATGGAGAAGCTCGACCTCTTCAAGCGCTGGACCGGCTTGGAAGCGGTTTGCGCGGCCCCCGTCGAGGCCAGGTTTATCCAGCTGCGCTACTTCAAAGAAGGCGAGGCACCGAAGCGTTTCAGCCTCCCCAACGAGATCCAAATTTACGACGGGATCAGCGCTGAGGATAAGGTCATTCCTGAATTGGGAGGGACCGTCGCCAAGGGGAAATTTTCTGTCGAGGTTCCTGCGCGCAGCTTTGCGGTCCACCCGCTGAAGGAAATCTCCCTCCCCGAAGACGGGGCCTACCTCCTGCGCGTCGAGGTGGCGGGAGGCGGGCTGTCCGTCTCGTCGCAAAAAGCGGTCATCACTTCTCCGGCTCCAAACAAGCCGGAAGATGCCGCTGCGTCGCGGTTCGGGATCAACGCTTCGAGCTTTGATCTGGCCGACGAATGGGGGCCGTTTGGGTTCGGATGGGTGCGGTTCGAGAACATGAAATGGCTGATGTTTTCGCCTTCTCCAGGCGAGTTCCGCTTCGATGGCTCGGTCGGCCCCTGGCAGATCCGGTTCGACGAGTTCATGAAGCGCTACAACGCGTGCGGCATGAAGGTGCTGCCCTACATCTTCATGGTCCCCGAATACGCCACGTCGGCCGGTCCGGAAGCCAACAAAAAGATGCGCGCATCGTTTCCTCCGAAAGACCCGGCCGAATACGGCGAGGCCGTCTTCCAGGTCGTCGCCCGCTACGGGTCGAACAAGGTGCCCGCAGACAAGCTCAAGTCCCCGGACAAGCTTACCGGACTGAACCAGATCGGCGCGGTCGAGATCTGGAATGAGCCGAACCTCAACCCGAAACCCGATGCCGGCTGGGGCGCGTGGGCTGGCCCGCTCGACCAATTCTGGCCGGTGTTTCGCGTCGGTGCAGAGGCGGCAAAGGCTGCGGATCCTAAGCTCCCGGTCACGAGCCCGGGCATGGCCGGGCTGACGCTCGAAGTCCTCGAACCGCTCCGCAAATTCCAGTATCCCGATGGAAAAACTCCGCTGGATTTCATGGATATCCTCAACGTCCATTACTATAGCGGCCGCCAGACGCCTGAGACTGCGACCAAGGACGCCAACGTTGTCCGCCAAGGCGACGAGCAATCCGCGATCACCTACCCGGTCAACCTGCGCGAGCTGATCGACTGGCGGAATCTCTACCTGCCGGGCAAGCCGATCTGGCTCACCGAAACCGGCTACGACAGCAGCGGATCCCATGGCATTGACGAAAGGCTGCAGGCTGCGAGGATTCCGCGCGTGACCCTGATGGCGCTTGCGGCAGGCGTGGACAAGGTGTTCATCTATCGCGAGGCGGGGTCCACGCCATCGCAGCATGCTGCTGCGGGGCTCCTGCGCAACGATTCCTCTCCGAAGCCATCTTACTTTAGCGTGGCCACGCTGCTCCGCGAGCTCGCCGGTCTCGCCCAAGGCCCGTCTCCGAAGCTGGCCGATCCGGACCCCAACATCTGGCTCTATGCCTGGGAAACGCCGAAGGGAAAGGTCCTGACTGCCTGGACGGTCAACGGGGAGGCCACGCTTTCTCTCGGAGCCGGAGAGTGTGAGGTGGTGGATTCGTTTGGCGGACGCCGGAAGGTCTCTGGCAAGGCCATCCCAGTAGGGGAGTTCCCGGTTTATATCCATGGTGTCGGAGGCTGGCCGGAGGTCGCCGCTCGTCTGGCCGCCGCCAAGGAGGCGGAGGCGAAGCGGGCTGCCGCTGAGAAAACGGCAACCTCCCTTCGCGCGCTCCTGTTTGACTTCGGCCCGGCCGATCAGGTCGGCATCCTCCGCGGCCTCGGCGCACCAAGGAATTTTTCCGCAGTGACCGGCGAGACCGCGTTCGCGTCCGGATTGGGTTTCGGGTTCGAGAAGGTTCCGGTTATTTGCCAGGAGAAAAAGTGGATGAAAGACCTGCTGGAGCGGGATTCCTGCCGCCTGGATAAGAACAACCAGTTCGTCTTTGACGTGCCACCGGGGAAATACACGCTCACCCTCTCGGCCGGTTCGATCGGGGCCGGCGTGCAAGCCCTAATCTCGCTCGAGGGCGCCACGAAGGCCGACGGCTCGGCGGCCGCCTTTGAGTTCGGTGACAAAACTCCGCCGCAATCTGCGGAGGTTCTCGTCTCCTCTCCCCGGGTTCGCCTGAGCACGGACAGGCTTGCCGACCTGCGCTGGATGACTCTCGTGGAGTCCGATGGGAAATCTCCGGATTCCGGCAAGGGGAAGCCTTAACCCGGAAAACTCACCATGCAGAAGCTCATCGCGCTAACCATTTGTCCGGGTTAACCCGCATGTTAACCGGGCGCTTCTCAAATGAACTGATCTCGGGGGCTACCTCACGCGCCGGATCCTGGAGCCCATTTCCTCCCGCTGCAGAGCGCGCCGCATGGGAGGGCCTGCTCCGGCATCCGCTCAACGTGCGGCGCATGGAGGACGTGCTCGCCAGATCCTCGGAATTGCTCGGGCGGGAGATCCCCGTCCTGCCGGTGAGAGGGTTCTCGGAGGTTGTCCGGTCGGGAGAAAGAAAAACTTACGAGAGCGCGTATTTTTCCCGGCGCCGGGACATGGCCTCCCTGGTCCTCTCAACCTGCTTTTCTCCGGATCCCGCGAGGCTTGAGGCAGCCTTGGATTTCGCGTGGGCGATCTGCGAAGAAACCTCGTGGGCGTTGCCCGCGCATATCGATCGCCGCAGCCCCAACGATATCATGCCGGAAATCCGACGCCCGACATTGGACATTTTTTCCTGCGAGACGGCCGCCGTGCTGGCCGAGACCGTCCATTTGCTCAGAGAGGAACTTGGCGGGCTGTCGCCCGTGATCGCCGAGCGGATCGAGGGGGAGATCGTCCGGCGGATCATCGAGCCTTTCGAGCAGCGCGACGACTTCTGGTGGCTCGCAGGGGAAAATAATTGGAACCCCTGGTGCGTCTCTGCCACCCTCTTTGCCGCCGCGCATGTCATCCGGGATCCGGAGCGCCTCGAGGGGATCATCCGCCGCTGCATGGCGGCTCTCGACCGTTTCATCGCTCGCTACCCGGAGGACGGGTGCTGCGACGAGGGGGCCATGTATTGGGCGGCATCTCCGGGGGCTTTGCTGGTCGCGTTGGAGGTGCTTTACTCCCTCAGCGACGGGAGGATCAGCATCTATGACGAGCCGAAAATCTCCGCCATGGCCCAATACATCGGCCACGTCCACCTCGGGGGCGGCCACAGTTTCAACTACGGCGACTGCCCTCCGAGGCTCGGTGCCGTTTCGGGCAGAGCCTATCGGTTTGGCGAAAGGGTCGGCGATGAGTCGCTGAAGGGGTTTGCCCTCCTTGCACGGCAGGGATGGCGGCCCGGTGGCGAACCCGTCTCCACCCTGGGAAACATCCCCGGCGGGGGAGGTTGCGGATCTTTGCTGCAGGCGCTGCGGGAGCTGTTCTGGGTCCCTGCAGAAGCTGTCTCACAGAGCCCTTCCGTGCCGCTTGGCCACTGGTATCCGGAGATGGAGGTGCTGGTCGCCCGATCTGCGGCAGAGCCTGCGCCAGCGATCGTTCTGGGGGCTAAGGGCGGGACGAACGGAGTGAGCCATAACCACAACGACATCGGGTCTTTTGTCATCAACTCCTCCGGCTCCCCGGTGATCGTTGATGTTGGAAACGGGGCCTACACCCGGCAGACCTTCGGGTGCGAGCGCTATGCCATGTGGTGGAATGCAAGCCGGGGGCACAACGTCCTGCAGTTCGGTGACCACGAGCAGCTCCAGGGCGCGGATTTTCACGCCGAGCTCATCGATGTCGACGAGAGCGAAGCCAGTGTCAGGCTGGTTTTTGAGCTGGCCGGGGCCTACCCTTCCGAGGCTGGGGTCGAGAGCTGGCGTCGCTCTTGCTTTCTGCGCCGGGGCGAGTCCCCGTCGGTGACCCTCACCGATAGCTTCCGCCTCCGCCGCCCGATGAAGGTCCAGTTCCCGCTCTTTACCCCTTGTTCTTTCGATGTCGGAGAAGGGAAGGCCGTTTTTAAGATTTCTGAGGGCTGCGGCGTCGCCATGACCTGGGATCCCCGTGCCTTACAAGTCACCCCCGTTCCTCTCGAATCGGACGAGCCGATTTTTCAGGAGGCCTGGGGAGGGGGATTGCGGAAGCTGCTCTGCCGGATTCCTGGCGAGGTCGCCCAGGCGGAATACCAGTTATCGTTCGAGCCATGCCGGCTCGGGAAACCGAACGGCTTCCGGGAACCGTTAGCAACTTGAGAACAACTATGAAAACGATCATTAGCTATCTGCCTTTTGAGGACGCCAACCCGACCACCCACTGGGATCGCGGAAGCTGGCCGTGCCGCTGGATCAGCCACCCGGCAGCGCCCCTGCCGCCGCTTGTCACAGCCTACAAAAGGGAGTTCCTCCTGCCGGGGAAAGCGTCGGTCCGCATCCATGTCAGCGCCGACGAGCGGTACGAGCTGTTCCTCGACGGCGAGCGGGTCGGGCGCGGGCCGGAACGTGGGGCACCGCACTGGTGGTATTTCGAAACTTATGACCTGGACTTGGAAAAGGGGAACCATGTCATCGTGGCCCGCGTCTGGTCGCTGGGCGGAAAGATGGCGCCCACAGCGCAGATGAGCGTGGCTCCGGGATTTCTTTTGGCCCCCGAGGGCGAGGAGTTTCTGAAGCTCCTCGGCACAGGAATTGCCCCGTGGGAAGCCCTGGTATTCGACGGATTTGCCTACACTCCGGGGATCCTGAGCTTTGGAGTCGGCTACAATGTGGACATGGACGGAAGCCGTTTCCCATGGGGCTGGGAGCGGGGGGATTGCGGTGGCTGGGTGCCTGCCTCTCCGGGGGAGACAGCCAAAAGCGGATACTACGCCAACCTCTGCAAAGATTCCCATCTGCTGTATCCCGGCACGCTCCCGGCGATGCTGGATATTCCGCGCCGCATCGGGGCCGTCCGGCACGCCTCCCCTGTCGAAGGCTTGGATACCAGGCCGTTGAGCGTCCTAGCCGCCAAGAGCGATGCGGACATGGTGAATCGCTGGCAATGCCTGCTCGCAGGCGAATCCCCGGCGCATGTTCCGCCACAGACGACCCTGCGCGTGATCATCGATTTGGAGGACTACTATTGCGCCTATCCTCAAGTCATCACCAGCGGAGGGAAGGGCGCGCTCGTCCGGCTGCACTGGGCCGAGTCGCTCTTCAATGCCCCGGACGCCAAGAGCGATTACCGGAAACAGACCGACAGCAAGGGGAACCGGAACGAGATCGAGGGGAAATTCTTTATTGGGGTGGGCGATGTCTTTCGTCCTGACGGCGGCGGGCGGCGGGAGTTCCAACCGCTTTGGTGGATGTCCGGCAGATACTTGGAAATCGTGGTCCAGACGGGGGACGAGCCTATGGACATCGAGGGCCTGAACTTCTTCGAGACCCGCTATCCGCTTGAGATGGAGAGCCGGTTTCAATTGGAAAATCATGCGCTCGAGGGCTGCCTGCCCATCATGGTCCGGGCGATGCAGATGTGCGCGCATGAGACCTATTTCGATTGCCCCTATTACGAGCAGCTCATGTATGTGGGCGACACGCGGTTGGAGGTGCTCAGCCACTACGCGATGCAGCACGACTCGCGCCTGCCGCGCAAGGCGGTTCACCTCTTCGATATCTCGCGTGTCCCGAAGGGCCTGACCCAGTGCCGCTACCCCAGCGACAGCCTGTCGTTCATTCCTCCGTTTTCGCTCTGGTGGGTCGCCATGGTTCACGATCTCGCGCTCTGGCGCGGCGAGATCGACCAGGTGAGGAGGACCATGCCGTTCTGCCGCTCAATGCTCGATTTCTTTCTTGGGCACCTCAATGCCGACGGGGTTTTTCAAGCCGTCGAGGGGTGGAACTTTATGGACTGGGTGCCGACGTGGTCATGGGGATGCCCACCAGACGGCGAGTGCAGCGTCAACAGCGTCCAGGGGTGGCAGCTCGCGCATGTCCTCGGGCTGGCTGCCGAGGTCGAGGAGTGGCTTGGCGAGCAGGACATGGCCGCCCGGTGGAGAAGGCGGGCGAAGCAGCTTGCCGCCAGCCTCAACAAGGTTTTCTGGGATGAGGGGAGGGGGCTCTTTGCCGACAACCCGTCAAAGTCCCGCTGGTCGGAGCACTCGCAGTGCCTGGCGATCCTGAGCGGCCAGCTCGATGCCCCGACGGCAGCGCGCGTGATGGACGCGATGATCCGATCGGAAGATCTGGAGCGGACGACCATCTACTTCACCCACTACTACTTCGAGGCCTGCCGGATGCTCGGCCGGTCGGATGCGATGATGTCCCGCCTCGGCCTCTGGTTTGACCTGGAGAAGCGCGGGTTCAAAACGACGTTTGAGAAGCCAGGAGACTCGCGCTCCGACTGCCACGCGTGGGGCGCGCACCCGATCTATCACTACTACGCGACGATCCTCGGGGTTCGTCCCTCGCACATGGGATTCGAGCGCGTGGAAATCCGTCCCCAGCTTGGCGGGATGAAATCGGCGGCGGGAAAGCTCGTCCACCCACGCGGCCGGATCGAGGTCGATTTCCACCACGAGAATAACCAGTTTGATGCCTCCGTGAGCCTGCCCGATGGAATTGCCGGAGTTTTTATCCATCCGGGCGGGGAAGAAAAACTCGAGCCCGGAACCACCCGGCTCACGATCCCTTGGACAACTGAAACCACAAAACTCTAACTGAACCCATGAGCAAAAAAACCGCAAAAGATCCGATCGGAAAGTTCGGCCGCTTCGACGACGAGGCCAACGAATTTGTCATCACGACCCCGCAGACGCCCCGCCGCTGGGAAAACCGCCTGTGGAATGACAAGCTCAACATCCAAATCTCAAACCACGGGACCGGGATCGCCTACAAGCGGGACAACAACGGAAGGTTTGTCATTTTCAACTACAAGTGCCCAAACCGCTTCCTCTACGTGTACGACAGGAAGGAGAAGGATCTTTGGTGCCCGAACTGGTTTCCAGCAGGCGGAGATCTCACCTCCTACGCGGTCCGGCACGGGCTGAAATACACCATCTTCAAGGCGGAGAAGAATGGCGTCGAGCTGACCTGGAGCGTCACCGTCCACCACAAGGACGCGGCGGAGCTGTGGAGGATCGAGGTCGTCAACAAGAGCCCGGGCGCGAAAGACCTTCTCATCGTCCCGTTTTATCAGGTCGACCTCAGCCTCAACGATCCTTACTTCGGCCCGGTCAACCGCTACCGGTCGTTCGTCTCGGAGAAGGACAACTGCATCTACGTCAAGAACAGCGCGTTCGTGCGCAAGGCAGAGGATGATGCGCTCTGCTTCCATGCCGACCGCCCGATCACGAAATATGAGATGAACATGGAGTATTTCCTGAAGGGATTCTCCACCCTCACCGCCCCGCGAACCATCCTTTCCGATGAGTGGTCGAACTCTTTCATCGATGACGATGAGCAGCCGTGCCTCGCAGTCGGATTCGACTTCAAGCTGAAGAAAGGCGGGGCCTCGGAAATGAATGTCGAGATATTCACCGCCGACAATATCAAGCACGCCGCGAAGCTGGGCGCGGGCTACGCCAAGGAAGGGGCCTTCGACGCATCCATCGCCAAACATGCCAAGGACGCCGCGCGCATGCTGTCGATGAACAACATCAAGACCGACGATCCTTCCTTCGATCGCTATGTGAATGTCTGGATCAAGCACCAGCTCTGGCACAATGCCGAGTGGAACCGCGGCTGGGGCCAGGGGTTTCGCGATGCGATGTCGGACTGCGATATGTTTCGGGCGTTCGATCCCGGCTACGTCCGCAAGCGCATCCTGCAGGCCGCCGCGCACGTCTATGCCGACGGCCATTCGGTCCGCTCGTTCTTCCCTCCGGTCGAGAAACCGTATTTTGATGGCGGCGTCTGGTTTCAGAACGCCGTCTGCCAATACATCCGTGAGACCGGCGACATGTCGCTGCTCGACGAGCGCGTGCCCTATTTCAAAAGCCATGAGGCCGATACGATCCTGGGCCACCTGAAGCGGACGGTCGTGTTCCTCGATAAGCAGCGAGGTCCGGACAACATCTGCCGGATGGGATTCGGCGATTGGAACGATGCCGTGGGGGGAGTTGACCGTGCGGGGAAAGGCCAGTCGATCTGGATCACCATGGCCTACATCTTCGGCCTCAGAAACTCGTCGCAGCTGCTCGGGGCGATCGGAGATCCCGACGCCGCAGCTTACGCGCGGCGCGCGGACGAGCTGGCCGGCATCCTCAATAAAAAGTTTTTTGAGGGCGACCGGTATATCCGGGCGGTGACCGATGCCGGGCGCCGCATCGGATCCAAGAAGAACGACGAAGGCAAGATGTGGATCGAGCCGCAGGGATGGTCGCTCTTCGCCGGGGTGGCCGACGCCGCAAAGGCAAAAAAAATCGTGGAGTCGATGCGCCGCGAGCTCTACGTCCCATACGGGGTGATGCTGCTCGCGCCGGCGTTCACCAAATACCAGGAGGACGTGGGACGGATTTCCAACGACATGCCGGGCATTGTCGAAAACGGCTCAAACTACGTCCAAGGGATGCTGTTCTATACCTACGGGCTGACCCAGGCGGACATGCCGGACGAGTCGTTCGACCTCCTCTGCCGGGTGCTCCCGACCAACCCGGAAAACCCGCCGGAACAATCCCGGATCGAGCCGTTCCAGATCACCAACTCGTTTCAAGGGCCCGCGTCGAAACACCCGGGACGTGCCATGTATGCCTGGCGGACCGGCTCGGCAGGCTGGTTCCTGAAAACCGTATGGGACGGGCTCGTTGGCATCGTTCCGGACTTTGACGGCGTGAACATCCATGCCCGCATCCCGAAAAAGCTGGGCGATAAAATCGAGGCGACGCGGATGATCCGCGGCGGGCTGATCCGGTTCGAGATCGCCCGGCGCGGCCGTGAAACCCAGGGAGCCGCCTTCACTCTGCGCGTCAAGAACGGCGAGAAAATCCGCTATGAAGATCTTCGTGAGGGCGCGCGAGTCCTCATCACGGTGTAGCCCCGGGGTGCGCCTGATCCATAGTCGTTCTGGATGTGGAAGCGGCATCTTGCCGCTTCCTTGCTGGCGTCATTTCCTTCGGGCTCCCCTTTGCTATTCGAGCATCTTCGCTTGGGCGTCCTGCTCGCTCAGCCCGCCTGCCACAAGCATCCGGGTCGCTTTCTCTATCACCGCTCTGAGCGCAGCATCTATCTTAACCCAAGTTTCTTATGGATGGGCTTGAACCCGCATAAAACCTAGGGGTGGG
>JBAXXX010000016.1:0-53259 GCA_037127695.1 Verrucomicrobiia bacterium
CCCCCGCCCCTATCGGCTGCATCTCGGTAATCCAGATGTAGCGCGCAGGGATCCTTGCTCCGAGCTGATCCAGAATCCCGACCCATGCGGCGCGATCGGAGGCAGCCAGCAAAAGCGGTGCCGCCGTGGCATCGAGCTTCTTCTGCTCGGCGGTGAGCTTTTCCATCTCGGCGGCAAGCTTTCCGAGGCTGGCGACATCGGCATTGACCTTGGCGAGAACCTCGCCGGTGATCTGAGCCGCCCGGTCAAAATACAGCCAGCAGGCCGCAAGCGCGAGAAGAAAGCAGATGGCCGCAGCAACAAGAAACGGCTTCCTGCGGGCGAGGGCTTGCTCCCTGACGACCGACTGCGGGCGGAGGTTGATTTCCACCGGGCAGTTGCCGATCGAGCGGAGGGCGGCGCCGACCAGCTCCCCGACGGTTTGGGCTTTCGCCGCCAGGCTTTGCGCAACATCCGGCTTGGTGACCGTCACGTTTCTCAACGGGTTGAAGAATTCGATCGGTGTCTGGAGCTTCTCGCTGAAAAATTCCACCATGTAGGGGAGGCTGACGGATCCGCCGCAAAGGAGAACCCTCACCGGCTGGCTTCCCCCTTGGTTCGTGCGGTAAAAGCTGATCGAGCGGGCGATTTCGGCATGGAGCCGGGTCATCGTATTTCGTACGACCTTCGCGATTCGGGCCTCTGTCTGGTCGGTCGGCTCGGCATACGCCCCCCCCAAGCTGACGCAGCCCTTCTCGATCTTCAGCCGCTCAGCTACCGTGATGTCCTGTTTAAACTCCTTGGCAACGGCTGCGCTGATCGTGCTTCCGCCGCCCGGGATGCTCCGGCTGAACGCGCGGTCCCCCTCGGCGAAAATCACGTTGGTCGTGCGCGCGCCGATATCGATGAGAAGCGAACACCCCGTCGCCTCCGGGTAGTTATAGCGGAAAGCGTTGTAAACCGCCATGGGAGCCACATCGATGATGGCCGGCTTGAAACCTCCCGCTGACACCGCGCCAGCCATCTCGGTCAGCTGATCGGATTTCATGGCCACAAGGGAAACATCCCAGGATCCGTCGCGCTGCCCCCCCATGATCTGGTAGTCCCAGATCACCTCGTCGATCGGGAATGGCACGTTCTGCCTGGCCTCGAACGCGATGATTCCGCTGACATCCTCCGGGGCACCGCCCGGGAGCTTTAAAAACCGCAAAAAAACCGACTGGGCAGGAAGGCAGAAGTTCACTGGCTGCTTGGCCGGGACTCGGAGAGCGTCCCTCAGCTCCTGCACTGCCTGCCGGATCTGGGCCGGACGGGTGGCGTCGGCCGAGGGGTCGGCAATCAGCTCGCTCTCGCGAAACGCATGAAGGCTCAGCCCTCCGTCCGGCAACTTGTGAAACTCGGCCAGACCCACCGTCTGCATTCCGAGATCAAGAACAAATATGCGAGGGAACTTGGCCATCGAAACGCCCGGTGAGTCAGTTGCCGGCTTTTGTTTTCACCGGTTCGAAATAATCCCAATCCAATGGCGCAAACGGGGTTTGATCCTTGCTGAGAAC
This sequence comes from Verrucomicrobiia bacterium, assembly GCA_037127695.1. GTDB lineage: Bacteria > Verrucomicrobiota > Verrucomicrobiia > Chthoniobacterales > Terrimicrobiaceae > QYQL01. The sequence goes on from JBAXXX010000016.1 coordinate 1,536, forward strand.
GAAGCCGGGCACGGGCGTGTATTTTTGCGCATACTCCGTCCACCATCCGACCGGCGCCTGGGGCGTGCCGCCGAGCTGCCCCTTCCAAGGCTTGATGGCGAACCCCTTGACCTCGACCCCGATATCCTCGACCGCCTGCATCGCATTCGCGGGAACCTTGCCCCCAAAAAATTTGGCGAGCGTCCGCGGGCTCACGTAGGCGACCGCGTGGAGGCCCTTGTCCTCGGGGGTATGGACATGGGTCACCGAGCCGGTCAGGAGGGTCGGCTTGCCATCCTCGGTAAACTTCTCGTTTTTCAAGAGGATGTAGTAGTTGAAAGTGATCTCGTCTGCGAACTTCTGCCCTTTGGGCGGAGGGGTTCTGGAGAACAGGACTTCGACTTCAAGCCACATCGACTTGCCTTGGGATTTCTTGGAATATCCCGACACGATCTTTGGGGAGTCCACAAATGCCGGCTCGATTTTCTGAATCGCGATCTCGCTGTTCAAGGGCCCCTGCTGGGCATGGGCAGAAAAAGAAAATGCCAGTCCGACCGAAGCAAGGACTGCGATGAGATAGGATGAGGGGTGCATAACGAAGGGGAGCTTTTAGGTTGTTAGCGGCAGGAAGTAAATAAAGAAAAACGCCGCATCAGGCTGCAAGCGCGCCGTCGCTCGCGCGGCAGGGGTAAACCTTGGCGAGGTTCCCTGTCTTTTCGAGGTATTCTGAGGTGATCGCGCCGGAGATCCGGCCTTCGGCCTCGAGATCCACAAGCGCGACGATCGCGCCGCCGAACCCGCCGCCGGTGAGGCGCGCGCCATGGCAGCCGTCCTGCCGGATGGCGATTTCCACCAGCGAGTCAAGCTCTGGAGTGCTGTTCTCAAAATTTTCCATCGAGCTCCGGTGGGAGGCGGTCATCAGGCGTCCGAACGTGTCCCCATCGCCGTTGCGGAGGGCGGTGAGGGCGGCGAAGACGCGCTCGTTTTCTCCGGTGATGTGGGCGGCGCGGCGCCCGACGAGCGCCGGCAGCCCGGCGGCGGCGACCTGCGCGCTGGAGACGTCGCGCAGCGCGGGAACTCCCATGCGTTTTGCGGCTTCGAAGCACTGGTCCCGCCTCTCGTTGTATTCGCCGCCCGTGAGCGCGTGCTTCACCCCCGAATGCACGATCAATAGCCCGAGCGACGGGGGGAAGGGGACCGGCTCGACGGATTCCTCCCGGCAGTCGAGGAAGACGACGTGGTCGCGGCGCCCGAAGATCGAGGAGACCTGGTCGAGCAGCCCGCAGCTGACCCCGACGAATTCGTTCTCGGCCCGGCGGCAGATTTTTGCGAGGTCGAGCGGGGAGACTGCAAACGGAAAGAGCTTGGTAACCAGCACGGCGGTTGCGACCTCGAGGGCGGCCGAGCTCGACAGGCCGGCTCCCGGGGGCAGCTCCGCCGCAAATCGCGCCTCGAATCCGCCGACCGGAGCCCCGGCCTGGCGGAGCATTTCCACGGTGCCGAGCGGGTAGTCTGCCCATGCCCCCCCCGGCTTCAGCCCTGCCGCCAGGTCTGCCGTGGCGCAGCCCTCGATGCCTTCGCTGGAGAGAACGATCTTCCCGTCATCGCGCCGGGATCCGCGCGCATGGATCCCCATTTGAATGGCGGCCGAGAGCACGACCCCCGCGTTGTAATCGGTGTGGTTGCCGAGGAGCTCAACCCGCCCGGGCGCAAAAGAATGAAGTTCAGACATCGCGGGGAATCATTCCTTTTACATCGGAGCTTGCCAAGCGGGAATTCTCAGGCAAACTGAATCGGAACAAAAAAATTATGCCCGAATCAAACGACACAAAAACCGCCGCCCAAAAGCTCGGGAGCAGCACCGAACACGCCAAGAAAGCTCTCGATGCCGTAGCGGAACACGCCAAGGTGGTCGGAGAGACCGTCAAACACCATGTCCAAGCCGCCTACGAAACCGGCAGGGAGCACATCTCCGCAGCAGCAAAGGATTTGAAGGATTCGGCTTCGGCAACTTGTGGAGATTTGAGCGAGCAAGCCAAGGTGAAGGCCAGCGAATGCCAGGACAAGGCGCGCGCCGCCTGGGGGGACGCGACCCTGTGCGCCCAGACTTATCAGGACGAGACCGAGGACTATATCAGGCAGAACCCGCTGAAGGCGGTCGGGATCGCGGCCGGGATCGGATTTCTCCTGGGCATCATTTTCCGGCGCTGATTGGAAACGCCCGGCTCCAGCGGGGGAAGTTTGCCAGACGCGCGGCAGGGTGACCCGCCGCGCGGGCTGACCGATGGCCTGCTCAGCTTGGCGGGCTCGTTCGGCCGCCACCTGGAAGCTCTCGGCGCTCTCGCCGGAGAGGAGGCGCGCGAGGCCGGAACTCTTGTGCTCCGGCTGGCCGTCACGCTTTTCGCGGCATTGTTTTTTGCGGCATTCGGATACGTCCTGCTGGTCCTCTCCGCAGCATTTTTGATCGCGGCGATTTTCCATGTCAGCTGGCTTTGGATCCTGCCGGGGTTCGTGCTGGTTCATGCGCTGCTGTCCTTATTGTGCGCGAGCTATGTGTGGGCCCATTGGCGGACTCCCCTCTTTCCGGCGACCAAGGGGGAGATCTCGCGCGACCTGGACTCGCTCCGTGGAGGGCGCAGGCCATGAGCCGGAAGCCGGAGATCCTTGCCGAGCTTGTGCGCAGCCGGGCGGCCATCGCGCGCGACGCGGCGGAGGTGAGGGCGCAGCTCGACCTGGCCGCCAAGATCAAGAGCTCGGTCAAGGCCCGTCCATTCGCCTGGCTTGGAGGCGCAGCGGCCATCGGCTACATCCTTGCCGGACCGAAAACCCGCACGAAGACGGTGATCAAGCGCGTTCGCGGAAAATCCGAGGAGCCGGAGAAGCCCAGGTCGGCGGGCGGTTTCTGGGGCATTTCCCTCTCCCTCCTCAAGCTCTCCTTACCGCTCCTCCGGCCGGCTCTCTCCGCCTACGCTGCCAAACGCTTCGGAGATTTCGCAGAAAAGCTCGGCAAGTAATCGGAAGCAATCGCAACCGGCAAGGGTTTCGTGTTGTCACCTGCGGGATTTTCTGAGAGCGTTCGGCCAGCTATGAATACTCCTCCCGCGCGAAAGAAAGTTCAGTTCATCGTTTACTTCATCGGCTTCACTGCGGCCTTGGCCGGGCTTCTGTTCGGCCTGGATGTGGGCGTGATCTCCGGAGCTCTTGCGTTCATCAAGAAAGAGTTCCTTGCAGACCTGAGCCCGGTTCAAGCGGACTCGCGCTCCGAGTTTATCGTGAGCGCCCTGCTTTGGGGCGCGGTTTTCGGAACTCTGGTCAGCGGGTTTCTTTCGTCCAAGTTCGGGCGGCGGAAAACAATTCTCGTGAGCGCTGTGGTCTTTGTTGTCGGGGCGCTTGCCTGCTCGGTTTCTCCCGATGAGAATTTTCTGATCGGAGCGCGGTTCCTCCTGGGGATCGGCGTCGGCGTCGCCTCGTTCACCGCCCCCCTCTACCTTTCGGAAATCTCCCCTCAATCTGTGCGCGGCTCGATGATCTCGATGTACCAGCTCATGATCACGATCGGAATTCTTCTGGCCTTCATCAGCGACACTTGGCTTGCAAAATATGCCACCTTTGGCGGGCAGACAGGCGAGCATTGGCGGATCATGCTCGGGATCATCGCGATCCCCGCAGTCATCATGTTTGTGGGGGTTCTCTTTCTTCCGGAAAGCCCGCGCTGGCTTTTCCTCAAAGGTTTTCAGGATCATGCCGTCGCGGTTTTCCGCCAGATGAAGCTCGACGAGGCCGAGATCGCGGCCGAGGTCAAGGAAATCGAGGATAGCGCGAAGGTGAAGCAGAACGGCTGGCAGCTTTTCTCCTCGAACGGCAACTTCCGGCGCGCCATCGGATTGGGAATCGGGCTTCAGGTCATCCAGCAGCTCACCGGGATCAATGTCATCATGTACTATGCCCCGAAGATATTTGAATTGGCGGGGTTTGAAGATGTGAACGAGCAGATGTGGGGCACTGTGGTTGTGGGGATCACCAATGTGCTGGCGACGTTCATCGCCATTGCCTTTGTGGACCGCCTGGGGCGGAAGCCGATCATGTATGCCGGGTTTGTGACCATGGGGGCGGCGATGGTGACGGTGGGAACCCTCTTCAACATAGGCATTGAGAAAAACCCGTCGCTCGGGTATCCGGCCATCATCGCGCTGCTGGTGTTCATCATCGGATTCGCGATGAGCGCAGGCCCGATCATCTGGGTGATCTGCTCGGAGATCTACCCGCTCGCGGGCCGCGACCTTGGGGTGACATGCAGCACGACGACGAACTGGGTGGTCAACGCGATCGTCGGCCAGACCTTCCTCACGCTCATCAACACCGTGGGCGGTGGCAACACCTTCCTCCTTTACGGCGGGATGAACGTCCTCTTCATCATCTTCTTCGTGCTCTTTGTTCCGGAGACAAAAGGAATTTCTCTCGAGCATATCGAGAGGAACCTGATGTCCGGGCTCAAGCTTCGAAAAATTGGCAGATAAGGAGCCCCCCGTTTTTTTCGGTTGCCAGATGGCGCCTCTCTGGTAGTTGTATTCGCTCCTTCAGGCTTGGCTGGCGGGACGTCTTGTGGCTTGTGAAAGCTGCGGGACCTCCGGCCGCCGAACGTTTTTTGCATTTCTGATGTTGTCCATTCCCATAGCTCCGCTTCTGGCTGCAGGCCTGTCCCTGCATGCGCCGCGCATCATGGATGTGGATGCGGGGATGAGCTTCGGGGACTGGCTGACGAACTCGATCCTCGTCAGCGTTTTCATCTCCGGATTTGTGATCTGGCTCTGCCGCAGCGCCACGCGCAAGATGTCCATCATCCCCTCCCCTCTGCAGAACGCGTTCGAGCTCGTGGTGGAGGGGCTTTACGACATGCTGGAGGAGATCGTTGGCCGGCACATGATCTCGAGGACGTTCTCGTTCCTGGCCACGCTTTTCATATTCATCCTGGCATCGAACTGGTTTTCTCTGGTTCCCGGGGTGGGATCGATCGGCTGGGGGGATGCCAAGCCGGGGATGTTTTTCAACCTGCCGCATGTGGACACCCCGCTCCTGCGCCCAACCACTGCGGATCTGAACATGACCCTCGCCATGGCGCTCATCTTCATGTTCCTGTGGCTGTATTGGTCGCTCACGGAAATGGGGCTGAAAGATTTCCTACTTCACCTTTTCGGAGTGAAAGGCGGCCTGAAAGGGTTTCTGGCGGTTGCGCTGGCACCGATTTTCTTTTTTGTCGGGATCATCGAAGTCGTCTCGATCCTGTTCCGTCCGGTTTCGCTTTCCCTCCGGTTGTTTGGAAATGTTTTTGCCGGAGAGAACCTTTTGAGCTCGATGATTACTCTGGGAAAAGATCTCGGGTTCCCGACATGGGTTGCCATCCTGGCTTCGATTTCGATCCCGATTCCCTTCTACTTTTTGGAGATCCTTGTGGGGGTTCTGCAGGCGTTCGTTTTCATGCTGCTCTGCGCCGTTTACATCCAGCTCTCCACAAGCCACACGGAGGACGACGGCCACTGAAGACTTTTCCGCCGGGACCGTGGCTGGACTGCGGGCGGCGGGGATACCAACAAAACCAATAGAAACAAAAATATGAATCCATACATTATTGCGGAGGCTGCGTCGGCGGTCACGGGAGTCACGGGCAGCCTTACTCTGGCTCTGGCGGGCGCGGGCGCGGCGATCGGCGTCGGGCTGATCGGGTCGAAGGCGGCCGAGGCGGTCGGGCGGAACCCCGGCGCGTTCGGAAAGGTGCTGACGATCAGCATCATTGCCATGGCTCTCTCCGAGGCGATCGCGATCTACGCCCTGATCCTCGCATTCCAAGGCCGCTAACCTACCATTCGGTGCCGCCCGCCCGCAACGGGCGCGGCGGGACCCGAACTTTTTAACTGAAAACCAATCATGGATGCGATCACTCAACTCTTGGGAACCTTCGGGGTCAGCTGGCAGAAATTTGGCGCCCAGTCCGTCCTTTTCATCATCGTTTACCTGATCCTCAAAAAATTTGCGTTTGGGCCGGTTGTGGTGATGTTCGAGGAGCGCCGGCGGCGGATCGAGGAGGGGCAGGTGAATGCTGAGAAAATCAAAAAGCACCTGGCGGAGTCGGAGCTGCGATGCCAGGAGATCCTGAGGAAGGCAAACGCCGACGCTCAGCGCATCATCGAGGAGGGCCGGTCGAGCAGCGAGGCGCACGGCCAGAAAGCGACCCAGCAAGCGATCAAGGACGCCGAGGGCATCATTGCCCGGGCGCATGAGTCTGTCGCTCTCGACCGTGCAAAGATGGTTGCCGAGGTGAAGCAAGAAATGGTCCACCTCGTCGTGGACACCACCGCGAAGGTTGTCGGAAAGATCCTCACTGCCGAGGACCAGGAGCGGCTCGCTGCCGAAACTTCGAAACAGCTCGCCGCCTGACCTATGAAGCTCAGCCGAGAAGCCAGACGCCAGGCCCGCGAGATCTTCGCGCTGACACTGGTGGACGGGCACCTGGATCGCGCGCGACTGGACATCGCCTTCAGCGGCATCGCGGAAAACAAGCCGCGCGACTACTTCCAGATCCTCAAGGAGCTGGCCCGCCTCGTCCGGCTCGAAGTCGCCAGCCGCCACGCGATCATCGAAAGCGCCCTCCCCATCGATCCGGTAAAATCCGGAGAATTCGAAGCGGGCTTAAAATCCCGGTTTGGTAGCCTCACCGCCGAGTTCCGCCAGAACCCGGCGCTGATCGGCGGCCTCCGGGTCCAGATCGGCAGCGATGTCTGGGACGGAAGCATCCAGGCGCGGCTCGAAGAAATCAAACACCAGCAGTAATTTTTTTATTCCAAAAGAACCATGAGCAATATCGTCCTCGAACTTGAAGAGAAAATCGGTGCCATCAAGGCGTCTGCCGCGCGCAAAACGAACGTTGGGATTGTCCGCGAGGTTGGCGACGGGGTGGCCCGCATCGAAGGCCTGAGCGGGGCGATGCTGAACGAGATGCTGGAGTTTCCTGGAGGCGTGATCGGGCTGGCGCTGAACCTTGAAGAGACCGAGGTCGGGGCGATCATCCTCGGAGATTACACGACGATCAGCGAGGGGACCGAGGCGAAGACGACGGGGAACCTCCTTCAGGTCCCGGTCGGCAAGGGCCTTCTCGGACGCGTGGTGGATGCCCTCGGACAGCCGCTCGACGGGAAGGGCCCGATCCCTGCAACACAGTTTTATCCTGTCGAAAAAATTGCGCCTGGCATCATCAAGCGGCGGAGCGTCAGCCAGCCGGTCCAGACCGGGATCATGGCGATTGACGCGATGATCCCGATCGGTCGCGGGCAGCGCGAGCTGATCATCGGCGACCGGGCAACCGGCAAGACGACGATCGCTATCGACGCGATCATCAACCAGGCGAAGATCAACAAGGCGGGAGAGGAGAGCGGATCTCCGGGTTTTCGTCCGCTCTATTCGATCTATGTCGGCATCGGGCAGAAGAATGCGAACATCGCCCGCGTGGTCGGAACCCTTGAGGCGCACGATGCGATGAAATACACGATCATCGTGGCCTCGACAGCATCGGACGCGGCCTCCGAGCAATACATCGCGCCGTTCTCGGGCGCGGCGATGGGCGAGTGGTTCATGGATAACGGCATGGATGCCCTCATCGTGTTCGACGACCTTACCAAGCACGCGAACGCCTACCGGCAGATCTCGCTTCTGCTCAAGCGCCCGTCCGGCCGCGAAGCGTATCCTGGAGATGTGTTCTACCTCCACAGCCGGCTGCTCGAGCGCTCCGCACGCCTCGGAGAAAAATATGGGGATGGTTCGCTGACGGCGCTGCCGATCATCGAGACCCAGGCGGGCGACGTCTCCGCCTACATCCCGACGAATGTGATCTCGATCACCGACGGGCAGATCTACCTCGAGACAGATCTATTTTATCAAGGCATCCGCCCGGCGATCTCGGTCGGGCTTTCGGTCTCGCGCGTCGGCTCTGCCGCGCAGATCAAGGCGATGAAGCAGGTGGCGGGAAAAATCAAGGGCGACCTTGCGCAGTTCCGCGAGCTGGCGGCCTTTGCGCAGTTCGGATCGGATTTGGACGCGCGCACGAAGGCGACCCTCGAGCGGGGGGCGCGCATCGTCGAGCTCTTCAAGCAGGCGCAGCACCACCCGGTCGCGATCCGTGTCCAGGCCGCGATCCTCTGGGCGATGCAGAAAGGCCTCTTCGACTCGGTGCCGACGGAAAAAGTGAAGGCCACCCAGAACAAGCTGGCCGACTTTCTTGAAAGCCGGAAAGAGGCGATCCTGCAGAAGATCGAAACGAAGAAGCAGTTTGACGAAGAGATTGAGAAAGAGCTCGGCGCGGCGGTCGAGGAGTTCAAATCCTTCAACAGCTAATGGCGAACCTGCGCGACATCCGGCGGCGGATCAAATCCGTCAAGAACACCGCCCAGATCACGAAGGCGATGCAGATGGTCGCGGCATCGAAGATGCGCAAGGCCCAGCAGATGGCGATCAACGGCCGCGACTACGCCCAGCTGCTGAACCGGGTGATCGTGTCCCTCCGCGATGCCGTGGAGCCCTCCGCCCACGCGCTGCTCAACCGCCGCGAGGGGAAGAAGGAGCTCGTCCTCCTCTTCAGCACGGACAAAGGGCTCTGCGGCGCGCTCAATACCAATCTCTTCCGCGAGGCCATGGCCTTCGATCCGGAGCGCACCTTGTTTGTCTCCGTCGGGAAGAAGGGATCTCAGTTCCTGGCGCGCACGAAGCGGGAGGTGCTCGCCGACTTCCCGCTCCTCGACCGCCCGACGTTCCTGCAGACGAAGGCGATCTCGAAGTTTTGCATTGCGAAGTTTCTTGATGGCACGGTGGACAAGGTGACCGTGCTCTTCCCGATGTTCGTCAGCACGCTTTCGCAGATTCCGAAGGCGATGCCCCTGCTGCCGCTGACCAGCTTGGAGGAGATCGGGATGAAGAACGCCTACGGCGAGAAGGACACCTTCGAAGGGGGCATCCAGTTCGAGCCGGAAGCCGGCTCGGTCTTGGATGCGATCCTGCCCGCCTACATTCACTTTTCGGTTTACCAGACGCTGCTCGGCACGCGCGCATCCGAACAGAGCGCCCGCATGGTCGCCATGAAGAGCGCCACCGACAACGCCAGAAACCTCGTCAAGGATCTCACGCTGGAATACAACAAGGCGCGCCAGGCCAGCATTACAAACGAGATCCTCGAGATCTCCACCGCGCAGCTCGCGCTGAGCTGACCAAGCTGCGGGGGCCCTCGCTACTCAGACAGTTCTCGGAGAGTGACCCCCGGAACGGCGGGCGGATTGTGGAGGACGGACGCCTCTGTCGTCGGCCCGGGATCTGGATCCCGATAGCTGGCGACCTCGCGCGGCGGCTTCCCCTGCTCAGCGAGCTTTTTGTATTCCAAGATCCCGCAGGTGATCGCGGAGGCGTAATTGTCGCGCCATGGCTTGGAAGCGATGTTGCGCGCATCTCCAGGGTTCGTGAGGAACCCGCCTTCAACAAGGACGGTTGGAACTCCGGCGAGGCGCAGGACAGCGAACCTCGCGCGCTTCACCCCGCGGTCCGCCATGCCCATCTTACCTTGCATCGCGTGGGAGATCGTGTTCGCAAGGGCGAAGCTGTGGATATCGTGCTCGTTGCCGTTCTCCTCGATCATGTCGCGCAGCCTGGTCTGCTCGTAGGCTGTCGATGGGGCCCCCCGAGGGGTCACGCAGAAAATTTCAAATCCGTTGGCCGACGGGTTCGAGTCGGCCGCGTTGAAGTGGATGCTTACGAAGAGGGCGCCTTTCAGCTGGCTTGCGGCTGCCGCGCGGGCCGCGAGCTCGATGAAGGCATCGCTGTTCCGCGTCATGAGGACTCGAAGCCCGGATTTTTTCAGCCGGTCCCTGACCCGCCTCGCCACGTCGAGGGAAAAGTTTTTTTCGTATTCGTACCGGCTTCTTGCGCCGTTATCATTTCCTCCGTGGCCGGGATCGAGGACGACGGTTGTGACTGGTGGGATCCCTTGGATTTGAGCGGGGCGGAATGCGGGCTCGATCGTTTTCCCGAGATCCAGGCGCGAAACATAGAATCGTCCGCCCTCCTCGACAACCGGAAATGCGAGCCAGTGTTTGATCCCGTTGATGCCGACCTCGCGGCAGGATCGCGTGGCGACGAGCTCCCTGCCCGACCCGCAAAGCTTTTTCGTGTTGGCGTCTGGGGCGCTCGAATGGCCCATGCCGTAAAACGTTGCCACCTCCTCGATCGGCACATGCTCGTGCCCGCCGAACGTCTTGATCTCCCATCCGGAAGCCGTCAGGGAGCACGCCAATGCCGTGGCGGCCCAGCAAAGCTTACTCGAGATGGATCTTGGCATCTGGCAAGACGGTCGCCTGCATATCCTGTCTGCGAGCATGCGGGTGGAGGACCGGCCGCACCTCGATGGAAAGCTTTTCGGCCCCGCGCTGGACTTGGATCTCAGTGCTCTCCCCGGCCGTGAGGAAATAGGCTGCGTCAATCACGTCCTCGCTCGAAGTGATGGGGGTCGCTCCGACCTGGAGCAGGGTATCCCCAGGCTTCAGCCCTGATTGCGCTGCGGGAGTCTCAGGATCCAATGCTCCGACAATTGCAGCGGAACCGGAAACCGGCTCCGCAGCGTCAGCGACCTCTACGCCAACCCACCCTGGGCGCGGCTCCCCGAAGCGCGCGAGATCCGCCCGCACCTTTTCGGCGGCGCGCATCGGCAGCACACGGCAGGCAGCTCCAGAATCAAGGCTCCCCACCAGGATCCCGATCGCCTCGCCCTGAAGGGTCATTACCGGCGATCCGCCTTGGCCTCGCTCAACAGAAATATCCGCCCGGATATGTGTGGTCGAAAAATACTTGTCGAGGATCTTCCGGTCAAAGCAGGAAACCGCCCCGAAGCCGACGCTCACTCCGAGATCCTCAGGATACCCGATCAGCATGAGCGGTGTTCCCACAAAAACTTTTTGGGAATCTCCGATCGGGATGGAGGGGGTGCTGGCGTCCACCTTTAAAATCGCGATCCCGCTGCGCTCATCCACCACAAGAACCTGGGCTGGCAGCTCCTTCCCGCAGGTCAGCACCGCCACTTCATCCGCCCGCATCACGATTCCGGCATGCGTGTAAACCAGGCCGGTCGGATCAGCAAAAAATCCGCTGCCAAACCGGATCCCTAGCCTGTCTTTTGCCCGAACCTTTACGACGGCTGAGCGCCGCGCCTCGAAGACATTGAGAGCAATGGCCGGCTGGATTTTCCCTTCAGGATCTTCTGCCCTCAGCCCATTGCCTTCCCCGCAAGGGACCGCAAATGCCGCCAGTGCGGCGGCAGCAAGGAGTTTAGAAGCTGCGCGAGGAAGCATAACTCGCCGGGCTGGCCGGCAGCACGTATTGCACGGAAGGGGAGCCGGCGACGGGCATGACAACCGGCAGCGATCCCCCAATCGTGACCTGTTGCGGCGAAGCCAGAGTGAGCGGCTGGCGCACATCCGCCAGATTTCCAGAAACGCGCGATGCGGGGAGCACGCTGAAGGTGACGGCGGCCACGGCAAGGGCGGCAGCCACCGCGGCATACGCCAGGCGCGGAGCCTGAAAAAACATCTCGAGCGAAGATGCCCGGTCCCGGACGATCTCCCAGAATGTCGGCCGCGCAAAATCCGCATTCTGGCGGGACTGGAACTCTTGGAGGAAGCCCTCGAAATAGCCTGCAGGCGGCTGCTCGTATCGCTTCAGCCGGATGATCTTCGATATGTTTTCTTCGGGTGTCATAATGTGCAGCTAGCCAGATATAAACTCTTGGAGGTAATTTTGCAACTGCCGGTGAGCGTAGAAGAGCCGCGAACGGACGGTCCCATCCGAAATCTTGAGGATCTTTGCAATTTCCGCATGGGGCATTCCTTGAATGTCAAACATCGTCACCACCGCTCTATGGTGATGAGACAGCTTCATCATCGCCTCGTTCAATTTTTTTTGAAGCTCGCCGAGATTTGCCTGGTGCCTCGGGTCGTGGTCGCTGGTGGCCTCGATGAAGTCGGGGTCGTTTGCGATCCCGTTGTCCACGTCGTCGAGGCTCATCGTCACCCGCCGGTTTCGCTTCTTGAGAAAATTGATCGTGCGGTGGACGGCGATCGAGTGCATCCAGGTGTAGAAGCTTGATTTTCTTTGGAACCCCTTGATCGAGCGGTAGGCCTTGGCGAAGACCTCCTGCAGAAGGTCGTTGGTGTCCTCGTGGTTCGAGGTCATGTTGTAAACGAGGCCGTAGAGCCTGGGGCCGAAGCGGACGACCAGCTCGTCGAACGCTGCGGCATCGCCCGCCTGGGTGCGGGCGACCAGCTCTTCATCGGGAGGCTCGGAGGTTTCCATTGCGTGCCAAAACGCCCGGCTTACACGATCGCCCGCCGGGGGTGCAGAGAAAAATCCGGCATTCTAATCCCTCGGGGTTTCCGGCCGGGCCAAGCCCGGTCAGATCAGCTCGTTGAGGATGTTTTCGATGAGCTCCTGGCGCCCGCTGCCATGCTGGGCCGGGTCGTTCGTGGCCAAAGCAACCTTTTCGAGCGTCTGCAGCGAATGCTTCCCGCCCTCGATCTCTGCGCCGAGCCCGGCATCCCAGCTGGAGTAGCGGCTCTTGACGATGTTGCCGATGCGGCCGTCCGAGCGGATCGCCGAGGCGATTTTGAGCCCGCGCGCAAAGGCGTCCATGCCTCCGATGTGCGCATAGAAAAGGTCGGCCGGCTCGAACGATTCGCGGCGGACTTTGGCATCGAAGTTGAGGCCTCCGGATTTGAGCCCGCCCATTTTCAGGACGGTGAGCATGATCGCGCTCGTCAGGTAGAGGCTGCTCGGGAACTGGTCGGTATCCCACCCGATGAGCTCGTCTCCGGTGTTGGCGTCAATGGATCCGAGCGCTCCGGCGGCGGCGGCGACCTCGCACTCATGGTGCATCGTGTGGCCGGCCAGTGTCGCGTGGTTGGTTTCGAGGTTCAGCTGGAAATGCTCGAGGAGCCCGTATTCGCGGAGGAAGTTCAGGCACGCGGCCGCATCGCTGTCGTATTGGTGGCGGGTCGGCTCCTTCGGCTTCGGCTCAATGTAGAGCGCGCCTTGGAAGCCGATCTCCTTTTTGTAATCCACCGCCATGTGGAGGAACCTGGCGAGGTGGTCGAGTTCGCGCTTCATGTCGGTGTTCCAGAGCGTCGAGTATCCCTCTCTGCCGCCCCAGAACGTATACCCCTCGCCGCCGAGCTCGTGCGTCACCTCCATCGCCTTTTTCACCTGTGCGGCGGCGTAGGCGAAGACGTCGGCATTGGGGCTGGTGGCCGCTCCGTGAAGGAACCGCGGGTGCACGAAGAGGCAGGCGGTGCCCCAGAGGAGCTTGATTCCGGTGCGCTGCTGCTCCTCCTTGAGCACCTTCACAACAGAGTCGAGATTCTTGTTGGACTCCGAGAGGGTCGCGCCTTCGGGGGCAACGTCGCGGTCATGGAATGCGTAGAACGGGGCCCCGAGCTTCCCGGAAAATTCAAAGGCCACGCGCGCGCGCCTCTGCGCATTTTCGATCGAGCTCGTCCCGTCGTCCCACGGGCGCAGCATCGTCCCGGCGCCGAAAGGGTCGGAGCCCGTGCCTCGAAACGTGTGCCAATAGACGACGGAAAACCGCAGGTGCTCGCGCATCGTCTTCCCCTCGATGATCTCAGCGGGGTTGTAGTGCTTGAAAGCGAGTGGGTTTTTTGAGGTTGTCCCCTCGTAAGGGATGTTGCTGATGTCAGGAAATGCGCTCATAGGAAACCGATATTACAGCAGGTTTTTTTTCTTTTACAATATGGACAATCGGCGGCGGCTCTGCGAGGGGATGGGGGATGCCCCTGCAAGCCATTTTGTTTGATCTCGACGACACGCTCATCGTGGATGAAGCCATCTCCAAATCCGCCATGGAGAAAACCGCAGCGCTGGCAGGGAGGCTGCATGGATCCGACGTCGCGCGCTTCCTGGCCGACGCCCGGAGGCTCTCGGTCCTCCTGTGGCGCGGCAACCCGTGCCTGGGATACTGCGCAGAAACAGGAATCACGGCCGAGGAATGCCTCTGGGGGGAGTTTTTTGGCGAATCCCCCGACCTCGTTTCCCTGCGGGCCTGGGCTGAAAACTTTCGCCTCACCCTCTTTGATGCCGTCCTCCGCGAGCAGGGGCTTTCTGGCGACGAGGAGGTCCTGGCTTTGGAATTCTCGGCATCCCGGCGCAGGCTTCAGCGCCTGATGCCTGATGCGAAAGAGACGCTCGCCCGCTTGAAGCCCGCCTATAAAATCGGCCTCCTCACCAACGGGGCACCCGACCTCCAGCGCGAAAAGATTGCCGCCTCCGGACTCGCTCGCGCGTTCGATGCCATTGCCATCTCGGGCGAGCACCTGATCGGAAAGCCGAAGCCGGAGATTTTTCACATCCTTCTTCGCGAGCTGGGCGTTTCTGCCGATGCGGCCGCAATGGTCGGCAACAGCCTTGCCCGCGACATCGTCGGAGCCCGAAACGCAGGCCTCGCCCGCGCGGTCTGGCTGAAGGTTCCCGGCTCGGAAGAGTATGCGGAGGTCATCCCGGACGACACGATTTCCGGGCTGCACGAGCTGCCGGCGCTCTTCCTCGGACCGGCCAACCCGTGATCCCCGGCAGCAATCGCCCGCATGAAACTTCATTTCAGAATACGATGCTTGAAAGCTCCCGGCCGCTCGTTCAGGTGATTGATGCGCGCAAGTCTTATGCGCTCGGGCATCGCAGTGTCGAGGCGCTGCGCGGCGTGTCGCTGGAGATGCCCGGGAGCGGGTTCGCTGTCCTCCAAGGGCCGTCCGGCTCGGGGAAGACGACGCTGCTCAACCTGATCGGCTGCATCGACCAGCCGACTTCCGGGAAAGTCCTCGTGGCCGGCTGCGATGTCGCCAGCCTGGCGGATGACCTCCAGTCGCAGTTCCGCTCGAAGAAGCTGGGATTCATCTTCCAGAATTTCAATCTCATCCCTGTGCTGACGGCCGTCGAGAACATCGAATACCCCCTGCTGCTCCAACGGGTTGGCAAGAACGAGGCCAGGGAGCGCGCGCTGGCGATGATGGGCGCGGTCGGGCTGGCAGGCGCGGACGACCAGCGGCCGGGCGAGCTGTCTGGCGGGCAGTGCCAGCGGGTGGCGATCGGGCGCGCGCTGGTGGCCAACCCGGAGCTGGTGATCGCCGATGAGCCGACCGCCAACCTCGACGCAGCGACCGGCCGGGCGATCATTGCCCTGATGCACCGGATGCGCGATCGCACGGGCACGACCTTCGTCATCTCCACCCACGATCCGGCGATTGCAGCGATGGCAGAGCTGCGGTTCACGCTGCGGGACGGCACCCTGGTGAGCGCATGATGTTCTGGCATCTTGCCCTCCGCAACGTGCTCAGAAACAAGCGCCGGACCTTGGCGACGGTTTTGGCCATCGGCCTGTCCTGCGCCGGGCTGGTGCTGTTCGGCGGGTATGTCGTCTGGGCGCACCTGGCCAGCGAGACGCACGCAGCCAGCATGACCGGACACCTGCAGCTGTTCCAGGAAGGCTTCCGCAGCAAGGGAGCCGGCAACCCGGCCGCCTACGCGATCGCCAGCTACGACGGAATCAAGCGCCAGATGCTCGAAGATGAGGTGATCGGGCCGCTGCTCGAAATGGTGACCGGGCAGCTGCTGGTGCAAGGCATGGTGAGCTCGGCCGACCGGCAGACCTCGACCGCATTCCTCGGCATCGGGGCCTTCCCGGAAGATCTGGAACGCCTGGCAAGGTGGAACCCGCACGGGCTCGCAGATGTCCGCGCCATCGCAGCGAACGCCGAGCTTTACGCGGCGGGGCCGGAGCTCGATGCCTCCGACCCCGAGGGGATCACGCTCGGGGTCGGCCTCGCGCGCATCCTCGACATCCAGATGCCTCCCCCCGGCGCGGCAACAATCCCACCGGCGGTGGAGCTGATTTCCCAGCCGCCTTCCGGAGGCATGGCCAACATGGTGAGCGCCACGGTGCGCAAGCTGAGCACCCGCCCGCTTGAGGAGCTTGACAACCGGCTCGTCTTCATGCCCCTGCCCCTGGCTTCGTCCCTCCTGTTTCCGGGCGAGCAACCCCGCGTGACATCGATCATCCTCCTGCTGAAAGATGCAAGGGCGCTGCCTGTCATCGAGGCCAGGCTCTCAACTCTCAGGCAGCAGGGAAAGCTCGGCCTCGAATGGCGCAACTGCTGGGACCTGAACCCCAACAACGTCCGCTCGGTCCAAATGATGGACATGTTCTTTCTTTTTGCGTTCTGCATCATCTCGGTCGTCCTGATCTTCACCATCTACAACACGATGATGATGTCGGTGATGGAGCGCGTGCGGGAGATCGGCACCGGGCGGGCGATCGGGCTGACCCGCTCGGACGTCATCCGGATGTTTACGATCGAGGGCCTCATCCTCGGAATCGCCGGCAGCCTCCTGGGCCTGCTGCTCGCGATCACCATCTCCGCGATCATCAATCGCGCCGAAATCCTTTACATCCCCCCGATGGTCACCATGCATGCGAAGCTGGAGGTCCTCGTGACATCCGCCCCGGACATCATGGCCGCGAGCTTTTTCGGATGCCTTCTGGTCGCCCTGCTGGGAGCGTTCTTTCCGGCGCGCCGCGCCAGCCGGATGGTGATTATTGATGCCTTGCGCACCTGACCGGAGCCGCCTCGTTTCCATGACCTTTCCTTCAAAATCCCCCCTGGGCCTTTTCCCCTCGCTGCTGGCATTGCTGGCCATCTGGGCCTCGTCACTTTTTGCCGGCACCGACTCGAGCGGGCTGGTCGCGCGCATCGATCGCATCCGGATCCCAAGCCAGAGCTCGGTCTCGACGCTGGAAATCCGGCATTCCGCCAAGCCATCGCAGCCGCCGGAAACATCGACCTTCAAGGTTTACTCCTGGGTCTCTCAAGAGCCCGGGAGAAAAAAGATTTCGACCCTGATGATCTGCTCGGCCCCGCCGAAGGACGTCGGGAAGCGGATTTTATTTCAGGACGAGGCCTGCTGGTTTTTTGACCCCCATGCGAAGCGTCCGGTCAGGATATCCGCCGCGCAGATGTGGTCGCAGCCGATGGCTTTTGATTCGCCGAACTGGCGGCTGGGGGAGGATTTTTCGGCGACTCCGGCAGGCGGCGAGGCGATTTTGTGCGGCGATGGCGTCACGCGGACCTGCAGCGTGATCGACCTTGTTCCAATTGCCGGGGCGGCATCCGCTCCGGCGAGGATGCGCTACTGGCTGGACGATTCCGGGCGATACTGGAAGGTCGAGCATTACACGGCAAGCGGGCGCCTGTTCAAAACGATTGACAACATCCGCTACGAGCGGGTGCTGGAGGCCGAGCGGGCGGTCGGCATGCGGATCCGGTCGGGCTCGGAATCTGCCGAGGCCACGATCTCGGGCGTGGCCGCCCGAACCTCGCCCCGCGAGTGGTTTGAGCCGGACGGGCTTCCGCTCATCGCGCAGTGAGTCGGCTCGATCAGCATTGCAGCCGGCGGGAAAATGGTTTTTAAACAGGCATGAATCTGCGCGCGGCGGGACTGGCTTGCATCGTATTTCTTGCCGCCTGCGATGCGCGCCAGCGCCGCGCGGATCTGGTGTTCATCAATGGGGCGGAGCCGGAGACCCTCGACCCGGCGATCATCACCGGGCAGCCGGAAGGCCGGATCGTCAACGCGCTGTTTGAAGGGCTGTGCGCGTATGACGAGGGCGGGCGCGCCGTGCCAGGAGTCGCGGAGTCGTGGGAGATCTCTCCAGACGGGCGAACCTATACGTTCCGGCTCCGGCCGGATGCAAAGTGGAGCGACGGGACCCCCGTGACCGCCAACGATTTTTTGTCCTCCTGGAAGCGCACGCTGACCCCGGCGACCGGGGCGGCCTACAGCTACCAGCTGTTCCCGATCAAAAATGCGCAGGCGTTCGCCGAAGGCAGGGCTGCGGGATTTTCCGACGTGGGGGCGAAGGCGCCAGACAGCCGGACGCTCGTCGTCGAGCTGGAAAATCCGACGCCGTATTTTCTCGAGCTGTGCGCATTTCCGACCCTCCACCCGGTGCGCACCGACCTGATCGAGCGCGAGGGCGACGACTGGGTGAAGCCGGAGCACATGATCAGCAACGGGGCGTTCGTCCTCGACTCCTGGCGGATCAACGACAAGATCCGCCTGAAAAAGAACCCGCGCTACTGGGGCCGCGTCGCCCTGGATTCCGTGGACATCCTTCCGATCTCGGACGCCAACGTCGCGTTCAACTTTTTTGCGAGCGGGCTTGCCGACCTGGTGATGGACAAGGGGCTTGCTCCGCCCGCCCTGCTTGACGAGCTGAAGAAAATGCCCTGGTTTCATGCGGCCCCGTTTCTCGGGATCTACTTCCTGCGATACAACTGCGCGCGCGGGCCGTTTGCCGACGAGCGCGTCCGCCGGGCGTTTTCTCTGGCCGTGGACAAGAGGCGGATCGTCGAGAAAATCACTCGCGCCGGCGAGCTCCCGGCGCCGGGGTTTGTCCCTCCAGGAATCCCCGGCTACTCCGGCACCGACGGGCTCGGCTTCGATCCGGAGCTGGCCAGGACGCTTTTCGCGGAAGCCGGGTTCCCGAATGGCAAAGGGTTCCCGCTTGCGAACTACCTCTACAGCAAGAGCGAGCTCAACGAGGCGGTTGCCGTCGAGCTCCAGAGCATGTGGAGGGAGGCGCTCGGGGTGAACGTCAACCTCGTCCGCCAGGAGTGGAAGGTCTATCTCAACTCGCTCGCGCTTCTTGACTACGACATCGCTCGTTCGAGCTGGGTCGGCGACTACCCCGATCCCAACACGTTCCTCGACATGTTTCTTAGCGGCGGCGGGAACAACCGGACCGGCTGGAGCAGCCCGCGCTACGACAGCCTGATCGCCGAGGCTGCCCGGGAGCTCGACCCCGCCAAGCGCTTTGGCATCCTGCGCGAATCCGAAGACCTGCTTGTGAAAACCGCCGTCCCGGTCGCTCCGATCTACTCCTATGTGGGCATCCAGCTCTACGATGCAAAAAAGCTCGGCGGGATCCAGGCCAACGTCCTCGACGAGCACCCCCTGCGGGCAATCTTCCGGCGGTAGGGCGGCTCAGTCGGCGGGAAGGCTGAGCATCGTGAGATAGGACGCTTCGAGAGCCCGGATAAACCCTGCTTGGTCGAGCAAGGGGGACGCCATGAATTGCCCGCGCAACTCTGCGCGCACGGCGCGGAGCCGGGCGGTATCCTGAGCGAGCTCGACCGCGAGCCGGATGTATTCCTCCTCCGACGACGCCACCAGTTCGGGATGCCCGACCGCTTGGAGGAGGCTCACTCCCACCCGCGAGAGGTGGGCCTCGCCCGCGCGGGTCATGACGGGCACCCCCATCCACAGGGCTTCGCAGGTGGTGGTGGTGCCGTGATACGGGAAGCTATCCAGGGCGATATCCACCTCGTTGTAGCGGTCGAGGTGGCTTGCGGTGCTGACTTCGAATCCCGAGACCCGCAGGCGATCCAGCGCGATGCCCCGGGTGGTAAAGTAATCGTTCACTTCCTGGCAAATCCCCGGATCGATCAGCGTCTTGGCTTTGAGGAACAGCCGGGAATCCGGGACCTGGCGCAGGATATTCACCCATGAGTCGTAGAGCGGAGCGTTGAGTTTCGCCAGGTTGTTGAAGCACCCGAACGTGATGAAACCATTTTTCTCTGCAGGCAGGGGGCCCACTGGCGGGCTGGTTGCCGCGGGTTCAAAACACCACGCGCAGCGATCCAAGCGCACCAGTTTTTCCATATGCCAGGCATCGGTTTTCCCCAGCGGATCGGCCGCCGCATCGGTGATGCGAAAATCCACGCCCGGCATTCCGGTGGTGGCCGGGTAGCCGAGGTAGCTGGCGATGATCGGCGCTGGCTTGGCGGCCAGCACCTCGAGGCGGTTGTGAGCGGTGTGGCCGCAAAGGTCCACGAGGATGTCGATCTCATCCGCTTGGATCAGCTCGCCGGCCTCCTTGTTCTGCATTTCAGAAATGTCGCGCCAGACATCGACCATGCTGCGGAAACGCTCCGTCACGGCATCCACCTTATGCACGTCGGAGTAGGCATAAACCTCAAAGCGCTCGCGGTCGTGGCCGCCCATCAGGGCTGCGACAAAAAACGAGACGGGATGCAGGCAGAGGTCGGGCGAGACGTATCCGATCCGGAGCTTCCCCTGGGGATGGCCGTCGCGGACATGGCGGCGCGGCAGGCGCTTGATGTTCGCCGCGAGCCGAGCGCCCCACTTGCGATGCTCCTCAAAAATCTTTTGCGGGGAGAAATTGGTCTGATAGAGCGTGCACAGGAGGTAGTTGTGCATCATCTCCTTGTAGTTAGGAGCAATTTCCAGGCCCTTGCAGTAATAGGCCATCCCCTCGGCCGCCTTGCCCGAGATCTTCAACATGTGCCCGAGGTTGTTGTGCGGAGCCCACATGGTCGGGTTAAGGCGCAGGGCGTGCTGGAAGCATTCGATCGCCTCGGTGGTCAGCCCCAGGTTGATGCAGACGGCGCCAAGGTTATTCATGGCTGCGTGGGATTCCGGGTTGCGCTCGAATCCCTTGTGAAAGCGCTGTGCCGCCTCCATATAGCGTTCCTGGTCCTTAAAAATGACGCCGATATTGATGTGCAAATCTGCCGTATCGCACCCCGCGCGCTCCGCCTCCAAATACACTTGGAGGGCTTCCGTGCGCTGCGAGATGCTCTGCAGGGCATAGGCTAAATTGAAAAGAATCACGGGATCATCGGGCTGGGCGGCCACCGCCCTTCTCATTTTTTCCGCCGCCTCGTCAGGCTTCCCAAGCTGGAGGAGGGCTTTCCCCCATTCCAGCCAGCACTTGCCGTTGTTTGGGAATTTTTTAGCCACCCGTGCAAACGTGGACAGCGCCTCCGCCAATTCGCCACCTTCCTGGAGGAACGATCCCAGAAGGAGCATGACCTCGCACGAATCGGGAACTTCAGAAACCGCTTTCCGCAGCTGCTTGATGCCCTCCTTGATCCGTTTTTTGGCCCTGAAAAAATCTGCAAAGTTGACACGGATCCGGGCGGTTTCCACGCGGTCCTTCGCGTGCCGCAGCGCCTGGGTATAGGCCTTTTCGGCCAGGGCGGGCTCCTGGCGCCCATCGTGGGCGACGGCCAAGCCAAGCCAGGCGGATGAGAAGTTGGGGCGGAGCTCGACGGCACGTTGGAAAGCGGCAAGCGCGGCATCGAAATCCTTTTGATCGCAGCGGATTTCTCCGAGCGCGGACCAAAACCCAGCCGTTTGCGGCTCCAGCTCCAACGCCTGATCCACCAGCTCTGCCGCATAGTTCAGATCGCCCGATCGTCGGGCCAGCTCCGAGAGCAGCCCCCACCCGCCTGCCGTCTCAGGCGCGCGCTCAAGCAGCAGGCGGCAGAGGTCTTCCGTCTCAGAAGATTTTCCGTCAGCCAAAGCCGCTTTGGCACGGCGAAGAAGCTCCTTGTTGTCGGGCACATCCTCGATTTTGCGCTCGGCCAGGACGAGATCCTCCAGAACCTTGCCCACCTGCTGCCCATACGCAGCGCAGTCAAAAAAACGCGGCGTTTTTGACATCCGATCCCGAATGCGATCCCGGATCTCATGCCGATACCCAGCCTCTGTCGCCAGCCTGACCGCGAGGTCCACGTAGCCGGCTTCATCCGACGCGATCAGCTCGGGAATTCCCAAGTCCGAGACCATCGAGGCCGCCAGCAGGGATCTGAAGGTCTCTCCCCGCCAAATCACGGTCGGCAGGCCCGCCTCGAGCGGATCCACGAGCGAGACGCTTCCTGACAAGGGATAGGAGTCCAGATACACATCCCCGATCGCCAGCAGATTCCGGACGTCCATCCGCGTCGGCAATAGGTCCGTCGAAACCATGAGGCGGGTTTCGTCAATGCCATGGCGGCGGAAGACCTCACGCATGCTTCTCTCGAATTGCTTGACCGGGTAAGCATTCGTCCAGTTCGGATTAAACGGGTGCAGCAGCAGCTTGGCTCCCTCGACCCGCTTGAGGATCTTCGCCCACGTCTCCTGGAGCTCCGGCAGAATCTTAAAGAAGTTGGCCCCGCTGACGAAAACCATGGCGTCCTCGGGAATCCCCAATCCCTCCCGTGTGAAGCGGGTTTGCGGAGGCTGCGAATCCACAGTGAAATCCAGGCAGTTGATCGGGGCATCAAAGAGGAGGAGGCGCTCCGTGTATTGATCCGAGTATCCGTCGAAGCCTTGGATTTTTCCCGAAAGGTACCAGTCCGCATGCCGCATGCCCGTCGTCATGGGCGAGGAGTTTGTGAAAATCTGAATCGGGGCGAGGCGGAACAGCGAAAGCATCGCGACCGGGTTGGTCACGGCCGTGACGTTTGTCCCGATCAGCAAGACATCCAACCCCGCCGCCCGTATGGCCGCAACCTGCTCCGGCAGGCTCGCTGGCAGCACCACCATGCTGTCCGAGATGCTGGAGCAATGGTCGATCAGCGGGCCTTGGCCTTCGTGCAGAGAGAAGAGGTGGATTTCAAATTTCTTTCGATCGAGATAGGTCGAGGGGAGGGTCGTATAAGTCTCCGTTTGTGATCCGAAATGGGCATTCAGGAAACCGACTTGGATCTTCGTGCGCCCGACCTGCCGTGCGGGAAATTTCGCATCAAAGACCGCACCGCTTCTTTCCATCACGAACTCCATGATCCTCGCCCGCAACGTCATCAGCTCCCGGACATCCGCTGTCGTAAAATAGACAGGAATCAGATTCAGCCGCGACAAAAATGCCGTCGCAGCCAGGACCGTCACTTCTGATGTTGGCTCCCGATGGATCCGCCCATGCACTTCCCGCACCCATTGCAGCAGGTGTTCAAAATACCTGTCGGCCTCGCCGATCTCGGTCATCCCTTGTGGGGAGCAGAGCACATAGGCCAGATAATCCTCACGGAACCACGCCGGAACGTTTTCCAAGGCCGTCGGGAGCGAGCCGGCGTGCGCCATGCGGTAGAGCATGTAAACGAGGAGTTCGCGGAAATCAAAGTCTCCTGCGGGGGCCGCTCGGAAACCTTCTGAGAACGCTTGGAAGCTTGCCTTCTCATCCGGCGTCATCGGCTCATTTTGCAGGGAGCTGGCGACCAGCATGCGGTAAACTTTTCCGAAATCTCTCGTGAAAAGCTTGGACAAATCCCCGGCATCACATTCCAGCAGGTAGGAGGCAAGCCCCTGCCGCAATGTGAGCAAATGTTCCCGTGCCGCCTCATCTCCCGGATCGCTGCGGTAGCTGGCGGCCAGGGCCTCGATGTTGAGCACTTCCTGATCCGAGAAGAAGTCTCCAGGCTTCGGTTCGGGGACTGCTGCCTCCGCAAGGGCGGCCGGGCGAGGCCCTCCGAGCTTGCAGGCATCGAAGACAGTTGACCACCATGCCCGCGCGTTGTAGAGCGAATCGAACTTCGCTTTGGCATTTCGGGAAACCACCTCCAGCTTTTCCGGATGCTTCAAATAATCCCGGACCCGCTCGACCAGCTCCTGCTCGTTTGTGAACGGCACGTAGTCCACCCAGGGGGTCCACCACTTCCTCGTCTCCGGATTATCCTGCTCAAACAGCGCTCCGCCGCAAGCCGCCACCTCCCAGGTCCGGCCTTTTGTCTGGAAGAGGCCGAGTCGGTTCATCGGGAAGTTGATCGAGATTTTCGCCTTCTGGAAATGCCAGGCATAATCCTCAACCGATAGGTTCTGCTCCCGCTGGCCTCCGACCTGAGTGACTGGGATCCCCTCATTTTTTAACGCCTGCAAAAAGCGTTGCCGGTCGGCATACCCGTCCATCGAGCCCGCAAAACAGACGTCGATCGTCCGCACAAGCTTCGGGTCGCGATAGATCAGAGGATCCTGCGGAGTCCAGACAGCGACATACCGCTCATCGCGTTTGAAGGTGTTGAAATCCAAAATCAGATTGACGCGGCAATAGGGAGCCACTTCATCCGCAAGGGCCATGATAAAGGGATTGACCGCATCCCACCAGATAAACGCCAGCGCAAAGCCCGCCTCGTGCAGCCGCTTGTATGTCTCCAGCTTGGGGGTTTTCGGATGGTGGGTCGGGACGCTGATGACCACCAGGTCCGGACGGGAAGCAAAACACCTTTCGAGCAAAACCTTGTTCGTATCCTCCACGTCCTCGATGAAAAAGTTCTCTCTCGTGCCGAGGTGCGAGGCGTCAAACGACCCCAGCAGGTTGTGCAGGCTGTTTGTCGGGGATCCCCCCGGGTGGTCCGCCCACCCCTCTGTCATGAAGAGGACGCGATAGGAGGGATCGGCTTTTTCCCCGGGCTGCGGCACAGTCCGCGCGGCGACAGGAGGCGCTGACGCCGCCCGATTGGGAGTTGAGACGGGCGGAGCCGCTGGCACCTCAATGGAGCTCGGATCCAGGCGGGTGACAGGAAGGTTCGACGCATGGGGGTTCTCATACCCAGGAATGTATTCTGCCAGCTCCTGGTGAACATCCTTTCCGGAGTCTCTCGAGACCAGAAGCGCCGCAAGATCTTTTGCCTCATCGATCCGGTCTTCCCGGACAAGAATCTGGACGTATTCCATCCCGAACCATACGTCGTCGCTTAGAATGTCGATCGCCCGCCGCCACTTCTCGTCGCGAACTTTTCGGGATTCGGTTTTCCCGGCAACCAGGACAAACGTCCGCATGGCGGATTTTGTAGGCGCTGCGCCCCTGAGCTCTTTTCTGAGAAGTTCGAAGGCTTTGTCGTGCTGACCTTTTTTGGCATAATGATTTGCAAAAAAGCCGACCAAATGCGGGAGCCAAGGGGAATCCTGCGAAAGTTTCAGAAGCGGCTTTCGAAGGAAACCTACGACGCCCGCAAGGTCCACCTCGTCTGAAAAGGAATCGGCCCAAGCGACCAGCCGCTGGATCTCCTGGCGTGCCGAATGTTCAGCCGGCACCTTCTTGGCCTCATGCGAGGCATCTAAAAACGTCAGCAGCCCATGCAGGATGAGCAGCAGCGGCTTCGTGCCGTCCTCCCACGGAGCGCCCAGCACCGCTTCAATCGGAATGTGAGCATTTTCCCTGAGCCCGAGAAAGCCTGAGCGGACGCACTTCGCAAAAATATCGGCTTTGTCATCGCTGGCAAGGTCGCGGGCAGAAGCAACAAAAGCCTCGGCATGGCGCAGGGGATCTTTCCCGCCGGCGGAATAGGATTCCTCCCTCATGTTATACTCCATGAGAGGTTCCGGAATATAACAGAACCCCCGCCGGAGGGCGATAATGTCGGCAATGTGCAGGGCCTGGATCCAGCGCATCCGCCAGTCGGCCCCCTGGAGCTTCCGGAACTCATCGGTTTTCCAAGCAATGCCCGGATCCCAAATGTAATTGTGGCGCAGCGCGTGCTCCGCCTCATCCGCTCCGAAGGAAGTCACCGAATTGGCGATCTGGCTTCCGAGAAAGCGCTGGTTGGTGTCAACTTTGTGCCTAAGGGCTTGGAAGCAGACGAGTCCGGTATCCGGATGGGCGCCGAGCACCATGGAAATCTTGCCCAGATACTCCGGGAAGAACGTGTCATCGACCGACCGGGGGCAGAAGTAGTCGGTGCGGACATCCTGGGCCGCCTCCGCAAAGGCCAGGTTGACCCCGACATTCCGGGAAAGATAGATCGCCTCGTTTGCGTCGGATTCGAGTTCCCACTTTTTGATCAAGCTCCTGCTGTTGTCGGTGGACCCATCGTCCACAACCACAAACTGGTCCGGCCGGGGCGTCTGGAACCACATCTCAAAAAACGCCTTCTTCAGGTGCTCCCCATGGTTGAAATTCGGCATGACGATCCCGATCGTCGGACGAGAACCGCCTTCTATTTCGGAGGATTTCAGCCCGTGCATGTCCATCCACAGCGTCCGGTGGAGCGTCTTCATATCCTTCAAAGCCTCCTCCGGCTTCGAGCAGATCATGGATTGAATCGCCCGGTTAAGAGTTGGAATCATGAGCTTCGCATTCTCCTGCTGCAAATGCGTGCTATTTAGGAAAAAGCGGGAGGTCGTAGTCTTTTCGGCCGCCCGGTATTGTTCGCCCTTGTTGCCCTCCCGTTTTTCTCTTGCGCTGATCCCCTCCTCAAGCGCCGCCATGAGCATCTCGGGAGTTTCATCTCCGTAGAGAAGCTTTTGGTTCTCGGACGCAAAAGGCAGGCGGTCCGCACCAAAGGGAATGTCATAGGCGTCGCAGGCCCGCTGGTTCATCTTCACAATCGCATAGGGGACGTCAGAAAAGTTTGCCAGCTGGGCAAACCCGCTGGAGGAGCCGATAAAAAAGTCCGACCGGAGCAGGAGGGAAATCTCATGCCCGAGGTTCAGTCCAAGGGCCTTCGGCGCGATGATGTTCGGAAGCGACAAAATCCGGAGCGGCTTCTCCTGAAGCCTTCCCAGCAAAACAAATTTGACCTCGGGATGCTTTTCCGCCGCCCGGATAAAAAACTCTTCCCATGCGACGCTGTCTGCATTTCGAAAGGTTTCAGAATCCGGAATCGCCTGGTCCAGGTTTCGAAATCGGAACTGGGTGGAGACGATGACGGCGCCCTCGCCCTGCGCCGCGATCAGGGCATCGACGTCAAACCTGCAGCCAATGACTTCCCGGATCTTGGGAATAAATCTGTGCTTTTTGAAGAAGCTGTTGATCGGGGTCTGCTTGAGCACACGATCCGTGAAATATTTGGTGACGGCTGCAAAACTCGATGGGCCGGAATACGTATCCTGATACGCCTTAACATACTCCCCATGCTCCTCGGCGGGAAGATCTCCGCTCGCTTTCAGCCGCTCGATATGGGCAAGAAAATCTGTACGGTCGTGAAAGATGCTATAGGAGCCCGCGCAGGGATGGGAATAGAAGGCCGGCATCAACTCGCTGAGGAACAGCTGGTATTGGTCGGCTTCCGGCCGGGTTTGAAATACGCAGTGCGGGATCTTCTCGTCTGCCAGGACAACAAGATGGCATCGCTTCGCCCCGGCCTCATGGGCGGCCATCGCCGTGCGCACATTCCATGTCAGCACATCCCCAAACGCATAGGGGAACAGGGAGAAATCGTAGATCGCGGCCAGTGTTTTCATAAAGTATTTTTCCATTGGGCGGCCACGGCGTCGATCGAGCCTTGCAAGGGAGCAAACGTTTGGCCCACCTCGGCGGTGAGGCGCGGGCATGTCATGCTTGTGTTCAGAGGCCGATCCTCCATCCCGGGCAGGTCATGGAGCGATATGGGGGCAACGCGCGAGTCGGGCAGCCCGAGGGACCGGGCCATGCAGATTGCCACATCGCACCGGGAGATGCTTTCAGGAGCGCAGACGTTGATCGTGCCCCTGAGGCCCAGCTCCTGGATGGAAACAATCGCGCGGACGAGATCATCCACATGAGTTGGAGAAAAAATCTGGTCGGTTGCGGCGCGCACCTCTTTGCCTGCAGTCAGGGCGCTCGCGATTTCGTCGAGCAGCGTGCCGTCGCCCTTCTGCGTTCCATAGATCTTGCTCAGGCGCAGGATCAGGTAATTGTCCGTGAGGGCCGGAATCTCGTTCTCAACCGCCTGTTTCTGGCGTCCATATTCGGTCGTTGGGCAGGTGACGGCAGCATCATCGTAATGGCCGGCCCTGCCGTCGAAAACATAATCCGTAGAGAGAAAAATGGGCTGCAATCCCAGATTCACGGCCTGGCGGACGAGCTCGAGCGTCCCCGCGACGTTGACGGCAAAAGCTTCCTCCCGGTGCTGTTCGCAGTATCCGATGTTCGGCTTGGCCGATGCGATGATCACCGCTCGAACCTCCGAACCCGTCGGCACGATGGCCTTCAAATCGGGCCGGCAAATGTCAAAGGGCCGAAGCTCCGTGTCGCCATGAGAAAACCTCGTCCCGATGGTCTCCGGTGCCGTCTCGCGATATTTTTTGAAGAGGTGGCGACCGATAAATCCGCTGGCACCGATGATTGTGGTTTTGACCATTTTATCGTAAATGACGGAGGGGAATTAGCCGCAGATTAACAGGATTTCCGCAGATTGGGGAAGACCTCTGATCCGCGAGTATGCTTAAACCTAAATCCGGCAGATGAATTGGCCACAAAAAGGCACAAGGAGTCACAAAAACAGCACGTTGCATGCGATTCATATCACGATTTCCATTCACCCAGCGGGTGAATGTTGCGGCATGGAATAATGTGATCCTATCTTTCTGTTTTTGTGCGTTTTAGTGCCTTTTTGTGGCCATTTGAACTACTTTTTCTAGGTTCATCCTAAATACCGGAATGGAATCTCCCGCAGAGGCGCAGGGACGCAGAGGAGAGGAAGTTACGAAAAATAGGTCTCACATCTTCTAGGTGATTGCTGATCTTCCTCCAACTCTCTGCGGCTCAGCGACTCCGCGGGAGCCCCTCCCCCTGCATTTTCCTTTTTGGGTTCATCTGCGGATTCTATGGGATCCGCGCAGGGCGCGCGAGATCCGCCTTCCAGATCTCCTCAATCAGGCGGAGGTCGTCGATGGCGTCGGAGCCCGGGCTCAGCGGAGTGGCTCCGGATAGGATGTCCTGAACAAATGCTTCCGCCTGCCTGCGAAACGCCCAGGTCCAGTTGACCTGCGGGCTGAAAACCTGCTGAATCGCCCCCGCCTTGTAGAGCTCGACGCTCGCCGGGACATTTTTCAAAAGAGCAGGCGGGGTGCGGATCGTGAGCTTGCCATCCGCGAAAAAAACTTCTGTGACCTCATCCCATCCGCGGTTCGATGCGTCGCCGGTTTCCAGGCTGGCGCGAAACCCTCCCATGTCGAGCACCGCGACCTGACCGACAGACCCCCTCACGCAGGCATACTCGACGCGCGGCATTTTTCCGAAGAGAAACCTCAAAAGATTGGTGTTGTGCGAGAAGCAGTTGACGAATCTCGCGTAAGGTTTGACCTGCTCGGGCGGCATCCATGGAGGAGCCGAGGGCAGGCCCTCGTCGGCGTATTGCGCCTTCTCGTCGGTGACGACGTGCCCGTCCGCGCGGCAGTAGGAATTTCCCATGTAGCAGTGCGCGCGGGCGAATAGAACCGGCCCGAGCTCGCCGGAGGAGATCGCATCGTCAAGCAGACGCTTCGCCAGCTGAACCCCCTCGTCGTGCCGCTTCATGTAGCCGACCACGTATTGAAGATTTTTTGCGGCAGCACAATCCACCAGCTCCTGCGCCTGCGCGGCGGTTCCCGCCATCGGCTTTTCCGAGAGCACATGCTTGCCGGCCCTGAGGCAATCGAGCACGACCGGCGCCGTGTAGGCGCGAGGAGTGACCACGATGACCGCATCGATCTGCGGGTTCCCGAGCAGTTCGTGGTGCGTGGCGTAGGTGTGCGGGATCGCGTATCTCTCAGCGACCTTGCGGCGGAGCTCCGGACGATACTCCGCAACCGCCAAAACCCGGCAGCCTGGGACTTCCGCGTAGTTCATCAAGTGGGCGAGCTGCCCGATGAACCCGGCCCCAATCATGCCGATGTTGAGAGGGGGCTTGTTCATCCTCGATCCTAAATTAGGCTGTGAACTCGTCTGCGTTGTCCGAGCCGATCACGGTGACCTTCGGGCAGCAGACGACAAACTTTCCGCCGCGATCAAGGTATTCCCGGTTCGAGGCCACAATTTTTTTGGCATGAATCCACGCAAGGATCACCACGTAATCCGGCATGCGCTGGAGGAGCTCGGAGCTCGGCACAACCGGGATCCCGTGCCCGGGAGAAAACTTGTGAACCTTTTGCGGATGGTCGTCGAACATGTATTGGATGACTTTTTCCAATCCGAACTGAACGATCAGCGTCGGGCCGCTGCGGGCGGCGCCGTACCCTGCGACGGTGGCCCCTTGGCTCTTCCACTGCCCAACGAGCACATCCACCTCGGATTTCAGCTGGTCGAGCCGGGTTCGGAACTGGCGAATCGTCTCCGGCCGGTCGAGCTTTCTCTCCTCCTCGAGCGCAAGCATCTCTCCGACAGCAGGCTGAACCTTGCGCTTTCCGCCGATGAGCTGGGCCGTTCCGATGATCGAGCCCATCTGGATGTTCACCCGCTCCACATCGATCAGCTCCATGCCGTGCTTTTCTAGAAAGATCTTCATCGGCTTGAGCGAATGGTGAGACATGTGCTCGTGAAAAATGGTTCCGAGGAGCATCTTATCCAGAATGTCCAGGAGATACTGGGCCTCAAATTGGAAGATGCCGTCATCGGCCAGCATCCGTCGAATGCAGTCCGCCATGCCATTCATGTCATCTGCATGCGCAAAGACATTGAAGGCCGTGATCACCGATGCCGGCCCGCGCTCCGCCCGGATTTTGTCCGCAAGCTTCGCGGTCATCAATTCCGGAATGGTCTCAATCCCTGATGCGGTGGCCTTCTTGGCGATCTCCTTGGCTGGGTCGATGCCAAGAACCTGACAGCCATGCTCCTGAAATGGGCGCAGGAGGCTCCCATCGTTGCTTCCGACATCAATGACCAGGCACCCCTTGGGGGGCTGATGCTTCGCGATGATGTTGTCAGCCACCTTCTTGAAGTGGTCAACAATGCCTTTTGTTTGTCCGGAATGGTAGGTGTAGTCGTCCCAGAGCTTGCCGGAATCAATGACGTCCAGAATCTGGACGTGACCGCAGTCGAGGCACATCGAAAGGTCGACCGGATAAAATTCAGCAGTTTCAACTGGCTGGCCAGCACTCGTGTATTTTTCCGCCAGCGGAATTGGGTCAAGCTTGACGACAACTTCCAGGTTTTTGCTGCCGCAAAGACGGCAGTTGTCTCGATGAAAGAGATGAGTTTTCATGGCAATCAATAAGTGGAGTTAGTTTGAATGGATTGTTCGTGGTGCGCCGCAGCCCCAAAAAACGACTTTTGAGCCGTCTCCCACATGGACTGAAATTCTCGGCCCCCCGAGGCCAGGAGTCAATGATTTCCTGCTGTGTTTTCCTGCTGGGTTTTCTGTGATGGGCATTTCCCAGCGTTGTAATGGAGGGCGGCGAGAACTCTTGGCTCTGCTAATCTCACATGAATAAGAACATACCCTGCCACTCCTAAAATGACTCCCGCGTTGACTCTGTCGCAGATATTCCGTTTGGCGCAAAATATAAGCCGACCAAAACCTGGGCCAACCACTGGAGCAGCATTTCTGCGAGGTATTTTTCGTCTTCGTGAGTTGTCTTAATCGGTTTTTTTTGCGCCCGGAAAAAAAAGATCTGAGATTTCTCTCAGCTTCTGGGTTAATTCAAACCCGTTACTTATCGACAGGGAATCACACATAAAGAAATCCACGCCGTTAACTCTTTTAACGCCATGCGGTCGGTGCTCAACGTTGCGTTGCTGTGGGGTGCCTTGTGTTTTATTTAGCCATTCCTCTAGCCCTCGCGTAAAGGCTGCATGTATGCTTAAGACAAAAGCCGTGTCGTCCCGATCGATTCGAGAGTTGATGAATAGGCTGGATTGTCTCATCACCTCCTGGAGGTCGGCGTGGGCGTAGGAGCATAATTTCAGACACTCGATGTAAGCATTTCGAATCTCATCGGATGGCAGTCTCCAGACATAGCTGTTGATGTGCGTCAAATCATTATCATTCAAAAATGGATTTGCGTTTGTGATCCCATAAACTTCGGCAAGTATTCTCCCGAGAAGAACCGGGGTATCCATTTTGCATGTGGTCCACTCACCATGCCAGTGGCAAAATAATGACCATGCAGCCGCATGGCCGTTCCAGTAGGCTTTGGTTTTAAGCGGGTGCCATGGCCAGAAATCAATGTCCCCATGTTCTTTGTAAAACCTGTCAGCCCGCTCCATATCCCCTCCAACTCCGCTTTTTGTACATCTCTCGTAGGCGGCCGCATTGGAGACTTTTGATCGCCCGCCGTATCCCATATATGAATCGATTAGCGCAAACTCGCCGTCCTTTAACTCGCCAAGCAGGAGTAGGGAGGAGGT
Source organism: Verrucomicrobiia bacterium (assembly GCA_037127695.1). Taxonomy (GTDB): domain Bacteria; phylum Verrucomicrobiota; class Verrucomicrobiia; order Chthoniobacterales; family Terrimicrobiaceae; genus QYQL01. The sequence continues at coordinate 33,466 of JBAXXX010000016.1, forward strand.
TAAATCAACAGACAGCGGCCAGAAAAAGCGGCCTGTCCTGCGTATCACGCTGTGCGCCAGCGACAGCTTGCAGCAAACCCGAGTTATTTCGGGAAAAAAGTCTCGCCTCAGCCGCGTGTACTCTGTGATAATTTTTCCGATAGGAAAAGTGAAGATCTCCCCGCTGACTGGACGCGAGATCTGAAGAACATTCCCACCTTCATCATGGTCCCAATCAGGATGGAAGTAAAGCGCGGTAATCCAGGATATGAGCTGGTACCCCTCCCGGATCAGGGCATCCAACTTCGGCAAAAGATCTGGGGTAAGGCCGTCATCGTCGCCGTTGATAATGAAATACTCGCCAACGGCGTGAGCGATTGCAAACTCCCAGTGATCGCAGAGCCCCATCCTGCAAGCGGTTCTGACATATCTAAGTCGGGGGTCAGGAATTGCATCGACGACCGCCTTTGTCCGGGGGTCTGAAAAGTTGTCGGAGACGAGCACCTCGCAGTCCGTATAATCAGTCAGAAGAAGCCCTCTCAATGTGCCGTCCAAAAGGTTCGGGCGGTCGCAGGTTGGAACAATAATAGAGATTTTAGGGCGTTTCATAACGGGGAACCACTTCAAGCTTGCTGGAGGAACTGTAATGCACCGTGCATTCGCCGCAAAGCGGGATCTTCGTTTTTGTGCCCAGGGAATGCAACGTTCTGATCCTCGCGTATTTCTTGTTATTGAATATCGCGAGGACGGATTCCTTGTCTGCGTTTCCGAATTTTACCGTCGCCTTATGCCAATCTTCACTGCAGAGGGGAACGGTTCCATCTGCCAGGACGACCAAGTGCTCGAAAACATGCCAGCAGGGCTTCATTTCGAGGCAGGGATCACGTGCCAGCGCTTGCAAATGAGCATCTTTTGAGGATAAAGATCCTGACCAGGAATGGGCATCATACCGGATCAGCAAATCGTTCCGCTCCTCGGACAGAACCTCGGACCAGTACCGCGCGTAGTCGTCCCACTCCCCACGATTCGCATCCTGCCGGATGAATCGCACCACGAATCTCGTGCGAAAACCTCCCGCATCACGCTCGCCGATCATCGCACGGCAATTTGCGACGACTTTATTGAAGTGCAGCTTCCTGCGGATATTTTCGTGCGTCTCGGCGAGGAACCCATCAATGCTGAAAATGACTGTATCGATCCCGCTTTCGAGGAGGGCGGATCGTTTTTCCTCATTTAATAATTCGGCGTTTGTGGAAATGGCGATGTTGCGGAACCCAAGGGATTTTGCCTTCTGAATGCGGGAGATAAGGTGCGGATCCAAGAGGGGTTCGCCCAAGCCGAAGAGATCGACTTTGTCGATCGTTCCGACGTGAGGGGCAAGCTCGTCGAAGATCTTATCCGTCAAGGCCTCGTTCATTACTCCCTTTTTTCTCGGAGATTCGATGTCGATCGGACACATCACGCAGCTCGCATTGCACCCGTAGATCGTTTCTATCGAGACTCGCTTGGGTATGACAAAATCGGTTTCCATATGTTTAGGGACAGGCGAGGACCTCCGAGGCCGCAGACATGACGACTTCGATGGATGAGGCGCGCTCAGGAAAATGCCAGGAGTGGGCTATTGTGGAAGCTGAAGGAATCTCTTCAATAAGAAGGCGGTCTTCCGGGCAGTTCCAGATGATCTTGAGGCCGTAGGATGACTCCATTTCGGCGAGAATCCTGTTTCTGGATGTTGGCTGCCGGCTGATCGCGTCCATGCGCTGGTTTTCTGGGGTGCCAGCCAGCACGCTTTTGAAGATATCGCTCAAATAGGATGGCCCGATATAGTCGCGGACAAAATCCGGTCCCTCTGGCGAGAACGGTTGGGCTCCGGCGGTTGTTGCGAAAATCTTTCCCAAAAGAAATCCGCTATTCAGTGGAACCCTCGGAGATACGTAACCGAAAACTCTGAGGTCTACAATTGGTCCACCATGACGCTCGTGCCTTTCTTCCGCCTCACGTTTTGCCTCGCCATAATCTGATCTTTTCGGGCTGTCCGAGGCACGCAACGTGTTCGGGCAGACGGGAAAAACGGGATTGTCCCCATAGACCGAAACGCTGCTTAGAAAGATGTACTTGTCAAAGGTTTTGCCAATGTGCGCCATGGCAAGGTCATCGAAATACCGGGTGATCGCACGAATATGTCCGCCTGCTGACCTGATCCGGGCCGGGTCACCCGCTCCGATCGCATTCACGACCAAGTCAACCGGTTCACATCCAAACTGTTCGAGCGGAAGATGCTGGATCCGCGATTTTTGAGTGCCGGAGGGTTCCGCCGGGTTCCGGGAATAAAGGAGCACGTCGAAATCATCGCCCAAATGCCGGGCAACACTCATGGCAATTTGGCCGGTTCCACCCAATATTCCAATTCTGGCAGCCATCAGAAATCACACTCCACCAAGTCCACAGAGTCGCCCGTCGTATCAAATACCCGAGTCGGAGCAAATCGCGGCAGGCTCTTATTTTTGAAGTTTCCTGTTTCTAAATCGGAGACGGACAGGCCAAAGGCCTTCATCCGGTCGTTCCAATACGCTGATGCGCCTATTTTTGATTTCAGACGCTGGATGACATCGGGATCGATTTGCCCAGTATATTTATGCTGGAGGTATCCCGTGAAATACAAAGCCAACCCGTGCTCCGGCGAAATGACATCGCTGAGCGTTCTGAGGTGTTTGAACTGCTGCTCGATTTTGATCGTGCGCTCTTCGCTGAATAGCCTGTGGAAATTCAGGTGATAATTCATATAGAACCATATGTCCTGAATCTGCTGCGGCGTCGGGACCTGATCTCGGGCGATGGAACCGAATGCCTCCTGGAAACCCAGTGAAGACATCCGGATTCCCAAGTCGATCTCATCCTGTTTTCCATAGGCGCCAGCCATAAACCTCACTTCATTACTGTCGACCCTCTGGATTAACCCCTGCTCCACCATTGAATCGTAGATTGGCGTATTCGGCAGAGGCTGGAGCGGGGTGATGCCGCACCAGTCAAGATCCATTTGTCTGGCCACATTAATTGTATCCTCGATCATCGAGAGAGTTTCTCCTGGAAAGCCGATCATCAAAAAGACGCGAACATGAATTTCCGGGTATTTTCTGAAAACTTCTGCAGCACGAAGAAACCCCTTAACTGTTCCTGGCTTTTTTACCGCCTTCAGGATCTCCGGGTTTCCCGACTCCATGCCGATATTTGTTGCGATGCACCCGCTTTCGGACATGGCCTGTACAATTTCCTCGCTGCAAGCTGCCGCGATCAGCCCGTTGGTGGCATCCCAAGTCAGCCCGAGCTTTCGCTTAACCATTCCCCGGAAAAGCGACAGCGCGCGCTGCGCGTCTTTGAGCAGGTCATCATCGAGCCAGGTGATGTGGCCGATTCCGTAGTCGTCACGCAAAAGCTGCAGCTCGTCCAGTACGCTCCCGACCGATCGTTGGCGAACTCCCTGGCCATTGAAGTTACGAACGCTGCAGAACGTGCAATGAGCCCGGCACCCACGATTTGACAGGCAGGTTGCGAACTTGGTTTCTTTGGGCTTGAAGCCGTGGAAGTTTCCAATGATCCCCACAGTCGATAGATCGGAAACCTGCATAAGGTCATAGCTTGGAATCACATCAAGCTCTTGAGCGGTTGGAATGTTTTCCCCGGGGACTCGGAACCTGTTCCTATTTTTATCCGAGAGGATCATGCCGCCGAGATCCTCAGGCGAGCCGTCACCCCGTATAAAGCGGCAGAAGTTCTTCATCGCGACGTCCGACTCGCGCAAAAATGCGGCATTTACGAAAGGAATGTCGTCCAGGACGCGCTCGACATCGTTGGTGACATGAACTCCGCCAATGGCCAAGGGAAACGCTTGCAGGCTGATTCGCTCGCAAACCTTTTTGAACGAATGGTGGGTCATTGTGAACATGCAAGTTACGCCAACCAGGTCTGGGCGAAACTCCTTCAGGGATTCGTCAAGTTTCCGCGCCCAGATTTCATCAAACGGAAAGCCCTCATCTGCGTGGTACCCGGCGGCAGCGACAAGAACTTCATGGTTGAGGTTTAAAATAGAAACCTCGAGTCCCATTTCTCTGAGATGCGTAGCCAAAACGCCCGGGCCGTATGGCGGGTAGTTAGAATACCGTTTTCGATGGGCTGTGGGCAAACGGAAGAGCCCGGCCTCCCCATCTGGCGGGTTCACCAGCAACACCTTATCAAGCTTTTTCGCGGGGAACACATCTTCCCGGAACTGCAGGATTCTTCCCAGCATTTCTTCATCAAGAATCATGATGTTTGCACCCCCCCATTTCCAGCAACGGTAATGCCTTCTACAAAATTCGCAAATGAACGGTATGCCAAGTGGGCCTCGGAGATCTGCAGAGGCCCGGCCTCGGCAAGGCGCCATCCGATGGACAAATCGGGATCGTCCCACCGGATTCCCGAAGAATGGGCCGGGCTATATGGGCAGTCGGCCATCAGGATCAGATCGGTTTCCTCCTCAAGGCACAGGCAGGCGTGGGCGAATCCTTTGGGCGCGAAAAACGCATTGCCCTCGCGGCCATCAAGAAGCACCTCTCCCCACCTCCCATACGTTCCAGAATCCGGGCGCAGATCGACAAGCACCCATTGCATTTTCCCACGGGTGATCCGCACCAATTTGGCCTCCTGTGCCGGAGGGAGAGAAACAAAAACCCCCCTCAGGACGCCGGACCGTTTTGTATGCGAGTGGCTCACCTGAGCGAAGCTGACCGGAATTCCCACATCGCGAAAAAGCTGCTCATCCAAAATTCGGGCCATGTAGCCACGGTCGTCCTCAAAGCGCCCAAGTTGCACAAGCTGGACTCCGGGCAGATACGGGTGGAGTGAGATTTCCATTATTGTTTGGCGAGTTGGTCGGCCAGCGATTCAAGCGGCCACGTTATCTGATCCTGACCTACCGCGTCGTTCCGCGGGCGATCGAGAAAAAACAAGGGCACGCGCGGAGAGGCAAGGGCCATCTGCCGGACAACAAGATCCCCCCATTTGACAAGCCCTTTGGCATCGTCCATTACAACCGCAGCACGCACCGGACGGTGGGAGCCGAGCACTTCGGCAACCGAAAGCCCAGGAAGAATATCCGCCTGCAAGATCGCCGCTTTGGTCGCTCTGGCCTCCAGCATTTTCCTGAGCTCGAGGGCCTGAGCGAACGTCGAGTGGCAGCTCACGATCCACACCCCGTCCGAGGTTCCATAAATGCGCCAGCCGTCGCCGGAGCCGGTTGGCACCTCGTGCGCTACCGGCTGCCTGGAAATCCCCTGCGGAATTCCCAGGATGCGAAAGCCGGGGGCGAAGAGCTGCGTGCGCAGAACGCTTTCTATCTGGTGGAATTCCTGGAGGAGAAAACCGGGAAACGCTCCGAGTGAGGCGAACCCGGTGAGATCCACCATGCTAGATTGCGGACCTTGGTACCCTTGATCGCAGAGATAGGTCACGATGGTGAATGATCCCAGGGGACGCCCTGCGACCGGTGCGCCTGCCCGAACGGAATTCAGGGTGTTCACCATCTGGTCGAGCGCAAGCAGGAGGAAGTCGAGCTGCTTAACGAAAAGGATTGCATGGCCGCCCTCGATCATGATTCCCATGCCGGTGCCGACGTGGGTGAGCTCGCAGTTGCCGACATTCAAAATGGTGGCATTGGGCAGGCTGGCAAGCCCTTTTCCCAGCCCCGAGAGCATGGACCCATTATCAATATTCTCGCCAAAGAGGAGGACGTGCCGATCTCCGATCGCCCGCTGGAAATGGTGGTGGAAAGCATCCAGAAGGTTCATGCTGCGGGAGGATTTCCTGATTCTGCCAGGATGGCATTAAAAAACGAAAGGATTTCGTCTTCGCCAAGGTTTTGAATACTCCGAAGCGGGTCGGATTCGGGCGGGGCAAGGAACGGGCCGCCTTGAATTGAAATCTGCTTCGCGTCGCCCGGCCAGCCCGGCGTGGGACCGGCATGCTGGTTGTATGGGTAAAGGGCAACTTCCACTAATGCCGGAGTTTTTCCGGAAAGGCTCGCATCCCGCGCTTTTGCCAGAGCCGTAGCGCAGTCATCGAACGACATCCCCCTCGCTTGGAAGAACGGCACGTCCACCGCCTCGCAGATCTTATCCCAGAAAATGGTTTTCCGTCGCGCGGCGATCGACGACGACATCGATTGATCGTTATTCTCCTGGATGAGGCAGAGCGATAGCCCATGGCTCTTGGCAAACACAAGCGTTTCGTAAAATGAGCCCTCCTCAATAGCTCCGTCACCGATCACGACGAATGTGGCGGCATTATCCCCGCAGAGCTGTGTTTGCATGGCGACCCCTGAAGCCACTGGAAGCCCATTCCCCAAGATGCTTGTCGTGTAGCTCACCGGAGTGCAGGGGGCAACGAGGTTCATCGAGCCAAGAAGACCTCCGGCCACGCCGTTCGCTTGGCCGAGAAACTCGCGGGCCAACGGGGCAACATCCCGCAAAAATGCCAGCTGGTAAGCCACATTCCTATGGGGAAGGATGACGCGATCGCGACCGCTCATGACGCCTGCCAGAGCTACTGCCAAGCCTTCGTATCCGAATGCCAGATGCACGGGAACCGGGAAGCGAGCCGCTTTCAAATCCTCATTTAAAAGGTGCTGCCAGGCCCTGATGGCAACTATCAGGTGCGAATCAAAACGGAAGTCGAGCGGATCGAGATTCATGGTGAAGCGGGAACCTCCTTCGCTGCAATCACATCGCGCAGCCCGGATGAGAAGTGCTGCGGCCTCCAACCGAATATGCCCCTCAATGCGTTGGAGTCGAGATTCCTCACCGTGCAGGCCTCAGGACGTGATTCCGAGAGTCCGGGGCGGTTTCCGGTAAGGTCGCAGGCTGCGCGATAGACGTCGCCCAAAGAAATCAACTGATCGCCAGCCAGATTATACACTCCACGCAGGCCCGCATCGCAAGCATGCAGCATGGCGGTTGCAGCATCTTCGACATGCAGGTAACAACGCGCCGTTTCCGCGCTCTGTACGACCACAGCCTCGTTCGAAGCAACGGCACGGGCGACGCTCTCAACTGCCGACAAGCCAGACGTGCGGCGGCCGAACAGGATGCCAAGACGGAAAACGAGGAGCTTGCAGGACTCCTGCTCGACCTGCTTGAGCGCAAACTCTGCCGCCAGCTTGGTCAGCGCGTACGTGCCGAGTCCGCCAAGCGTGAGCTCCTCGGATTCCTTGCGGGCATCAGGGGAGCTGGAATCGCCGTAAACCCATTCGCTCGACGCGAACACGAACGTCCGGCATCCCCGGCTGGCACAGGCTTTGTAGAGCCGGATTGCAGCTCCGACGTTAATATCCCATGCGTCGATGGGATTTTCGCGGCACGCCCTGTCGTTCGCAATCGCTGCCAGGTGGATGACCTCATCGAGGTTTTCCGGCAGGGCGGAATCGATGCCAGAGCTCCGGATATCAACCGCCTGCCAGCTCCCATTGTGCGACGGAATCAAGTCAATAGCTGAAATCTTCCTGTCACCGGCCTGAGCCTGCACGGCCTGACCGAGAAACCCTCCTGCGCCAGTGAGGAGAATGCTCATGACGCGGGCGGTTTGCGCCGGAGAAATCCGGACGGCGAGGAGGTGATTCCCAAGCGGTTGTAGTGCGGGTCGATTTCAAATTCCAGGTGGGATTTAAGAAAATCATCAACTGCCAGGAGCGGATGGTTATCTTTGTACTTGGACTGGTCACGGGGGATGTCCCAAACATGAGCCGCCCCGCCGTCCATCACAACCAGATAACCGCCCGGCTTCACAAAGCGATGATATAGCTCCAGTTCCCGCGCGACGTGCGCAGCCGTATGGTCGGAGTCAAGAATGACCATCACGCTGTTCATTCCCTCAACCAGCTTTCCGACACGCTCGACCACATCCGTCGCCACGGAGCTGCCTTCAACCAGCTCCATCCGTCTTCTGAACGGGCAGGCATCGAGCCGCTGTCTGTTCTGGTCCTTGATCTCGATGTCGACGCCGACTACGATTCCTTTGCCAAGAAGCTCCATCATTGAGGAGTAAAAGATGAGCCCTCCCCCCTGGCCGATGCCGCACTCGATGATCGCATCCGGCTGCAACTTCCAGACGAGCTCATGCATCATCGCAAGGTCCTCGGCGAGTTGGATAAACGGCACGCCCATCCAGGAGACCTCATACATCAGCCGCCGCTGAGCGGAGATTTTGAGCCAGAGGGCAGAGAGGTATTCCATGCCATCATCGCTGTAGAGGTCGAATGCAACCTGGGTGCCTGCCGTCACGACGATGACCCTGGTATCCGGATTTGTTTCGATAGCTTTCATAATAGATTATCCGAGGGAGATGACGCTCGTGCCCAGCGAGTCCTTTTGAAATTTGTAGCCAGTAAACCCGCGGTCCCGCATGGCTCGGTCCACGGCGCCCTCCTTGCCGGGCTCGGAGGCGATGAGCAAAAAGCCGCCGCCGCCGGCGCCTGCCACTTTTCCGCCGGCGGCACCGGCATCGAGCGCCACGGCGTAGAGCTCGTCAATCCAGTCAATCGAGATCGTGCTGGCAAGTCCTTTTTTCATCTCCCAGCCATGGTGAAGAATACCTCCGAACTCCGCAATCGAGATCTCTTTGCGGCTGAGAAGATCCCGGACTTCCGCAGCCTGATCGCGCATCTGCCGGAGAACGGTGGCATTGCGGGAATGGTTGTCGTTTTGCTCGCGAAGAACGTCCTCGGCGTTGCGCGTCTTATTCAGCCAGTAAGCGGTGACGGAGGCCAGCACATCGGAGAGGGTGTTTTTAAAAGAAATAACAGGCTGAACGGTAACTGTTTCATCAGGGTAGAAACGATAATAATTCACCCCTCCGTACGCTGTTGAATAGTGGTCCTGCTTTCCCATCGGCCGCCCGAGCACGTCGATCTCGATGTGGGCGGCCTCCTCGGCGAGGCGTCCGGTCGAAACCGCCTCCCCTTTGTATTTGTAGAGGGCATTCAGAAGGCCGACGCAGAAGCAACTCGACGAACCCAAGCCCGAGGATCCTGGCAGGTCGGCGATGGTGTTGATAAATAGCCTGTCGTCGATTTCGAGGAACTTCAGGCTCTCACGCATGATCGGGTTTCGAATCTCGTCCGTGCTCTGAACTTTCTCGACCTCCGAGTAGTTCAATCGGATACGCTCATCAAAGATTTCCGAGTGCGACTTCACGATCACATAGATATATTTATTGATCGCGGTGCTGAGAACCGCTCCAAACTCTTCGTTTTTGTAAAACGATGGCAGGTCACTTCCTCCTCCACCCAAGCTGATTCTGAGCGGGGTTTTTGAAATAATCATGCGATCACCTCGCTGCTTGGTTTTCCAGGAAATGCCGTGATCCAACGCCCGTGGAAACCCGCTGCGCGGCAGCGGGATTGAATTTCCCGGTTGAAGTTCCAGGCAAGCGCCAAAATCGTGTCTGGAGGCAAAGCCAGCCCGTCGTCCTCCGAAACGACCGGGATCAGGGAACCTGGAGCCAACTTTCCCTGCTTCGCGGAATTGTTGTCGATGATGCACCTGATCGTATCCCGCCCAAGTCCGAGAGTGTTCAGGAACGTGTTGCTTCGAGCAGAGGAACCGTAGCCGACGATCACACCGTTGGCCGGATCACGCAGAAGAGCGACGCATTTCCCGGCATGAGCGGTGCACTCGCTCCCAAATTCCTTCCATGTTTCTACATTCGCCAGACCCATCGCCGATTCCCTTTTTTCAAACTGGCTGACTGAGTTGTCCGGAAGTCTGTCTTTGCGAAAGAATACTATAAGCGCCCCACCGCTGATGGGGCTTTCACGAACGGCCTGAACTTGCAGGCCAAAGCGGGCGAGAAGCAGTGATATCGAATTCAGTCCGAAGTAGCAGAGGTGTTCGTGGTAGATCGAATCGTATTGCAACCCGGACAGAATTTTTGCTGACCAATGGAACTCCAGTGCCCCGCAGCCTCCGTCCCTCAAAACCTTGGCCAATCCGCCGACGAAGCCTTCGAGTTCACTGACGTGAGCGACCACATTTCGGCCAAAGATAAAATCTACAGATCCAAATTCGGACACGAGCTCCTCCGCGCTGGAGGCATCCCAGTAGCAGTCTCGGATTTCCAGGCCTCGCGCCCGCGCGATCTCGGCAAGATTCTTTGCTGGATCTACTCCCACGACTCGGAACCCGCGCTTCACGAATGGCAGAAGAAACGTGCCGTCGTTTGAAGCAACTTCCACAACCCGGGCGCCTGGCTGAAGCTTCGCCACATCGGCTGCCATGTCAGCGAATTCCTCGGCGAAGGCGCGAGCAGATGAGGAGGTGCCGGTGATCCAGACGTATTCGTCAAACAGGCTCTCGCGAGCAAGCGTCTCCCGGATCTGCACAAGGCCGCAATCCCTGCAAATGCACAGGGTCAGGGGAAATTCTCCGCCAGAATCCTCGGGCGCGGAAATAAAGGCATTGGCGGGCGGCTGCTTGCCCAAGTCGAGAACCGTCTCAAGGCGGCTTCCACTGCACGCCCTGCAGGTTGACTCGATTCGACAAGAAGCGCTCATGCGGGGAGGCCTCCTGATTTTGCTGCTGACACCAACGATTTCAATCCCTGCTCGATGGACACCTCAGGTTCCCAATGGAGATGTTCCCTGATGCGACCATTGTGGCTACATGAGCCGGTCCCCTTCTCAATGTGCGCACCGTCGGTACCGTTCCAGATGGCTCTTGCCGATGCGGAAACGGACTTCGCGGTGACTGTCGATCCTCTGCCCAGGTTCAACGATTGCGAGCCTGATTCTTTCCACTTCGTCGCGAGAACCACCCCCTTCGCAATGTCATCCACGTGGACAAGATCGCAGGCGAAGCTGGGATTTTTCAGCTCGGGCTCGACCCCGGCTTTCAGAGCATCAAGAATCGTCGGAATCAAGGCAGCCGATCGCTGGCCGGGTCCGTAGGCATAGAAGATTCTCATCCATCGGAACGCTTTTCCTGTTTGCCTCGACTGGACATCCCCGTACTCGCGAAGGCTGTTTTTGCACCAGGCAAAAAAGGTCTCTGGCGCGACGATGCAGGTCTCTGAACACTGAGCCTGTGCCGGCCCGTATTCCAGGCAGCTTCCGAGACCCACAACGGTTTTCACGCTCTCCAAGCCAAATGCAAACGAGAACAGATTTACGGAGGCCATGTGGTTCAGCCTGCAGGCTTTCTCGGAGTAATCGTGCGTCCGAATCCATGCCGCGTGAATGATAACGTCCGGAGCAAATGATTTGGCTTCGCTTTCAAATGTGCCCCAGCAACTCATGTCCGCCACGCATTGTCGAAAGCTCCCGGCGGCAGGTTCTGGCACGAAGGATCGCCTTGCGAGACCAAGCACATCATGGCCTTCACGCAGAAGACGGGAGGTGATCTCGCGCCCAATAAAACCGCTGCAACCGGTGATAAAATATTTCATAAATCTGGCATGGGATAGTTTGGATAAGATCGATCTTTTTCGGATATCACGACGGGGTCTTCAGGCCACTCGAAACCAAATCCGGGGTCGTTGTAGCGAATCCCCGCTTCAAGCTCGGGACGGTATATGTCCGAGTGCCAATAGTGGATGGACGTACTGTCCTTCAACGTCATCCAGGCATTTGCACAGCCTGCAGGAACGAGCAGAGTGCCTCCGTTTTCTGCGGAGAGGCGAAAGGCTTTCCACTTTCCAAATGTCGCTGAGCCCTGCCGAATATCGACCAGAATATCGTAAACCCCCCCGGTCACGCAGGTCAGAAGCTTCACCTCCTCACTCCGCTGGAAATGAAATCCCCGCAGCGTGCCCGCTTGGAGGTTCTCGGAAAGATTGCACTGTTTGACCTCAAAAGGGATTCCTGCGGAGTTCAAGAGTTTCGGACAAAAGGTGCGGCGGAACCGGCCACGCTCGTCGCGAAAAAACTCCGGTTCGATCCACATGGCCCCAGGGATCTCTGGGATTTGTTGAATAGTTTTCAGACTCGCTCCCTCCAGTAATCGAGCGTTGAGGAGAGGATTTCTTCAAATGAGATTTTTGGTTTCCACCCGGTTGCGGCCTGGAACTTAGTGATATCTCCGATGAGCCTGGGCACGCATGTCGGGCGGACAAACTCAGGGGCTGTTTCGTAGCGCAGGCCTTTGACGCTAGACATTCTCATGAGCCATTCCAAAGCTTCCCGGAAGCTGTAGACGCTTTCCGGGTTCTCGTTTCCGACCAGATACAGCTCGCCAGGCTCGCAGTTTTCCATGGCCATCCAGTAGGCTTCAACCATATCGATGACATGGGTGAAGTTTCTCCGGTCATCGAGGTGGCCCACCTTGACGACCGGCTCTTGCAACCCCTTTTCGATTCGTGCGATTTGATACGCATACCAAGGAATTCCAAAAACATGATCCCTCCGCGGCCCCTCATGGTTGAATGCCCTTGTCCTTACGACTTCCAAGCCGTACGATCGGTGGTAGACATAGCCGATAAGGTCCTGCGCAATCTTAGTAACGGCGTATGGGTTGACCGGCCGCAAAGGTGTCAGCTCAGTGATCGGCAGCTCATTCTCATGGATATCCCCATATTCCTCCCCCGAACCCGGGATATGAACCCGCGCGTGAATTTCCTGCCTGACAAGCGCTTCCAAAAGGTTGACCGTGGCATGGTAGTTCCCGTTCATGTACGAGTGGGGATGCCCCCATGACGGGCTCACAAAGCTTTCCGCAGCGCAGTGGAAAACCCAATCGGGCTTTGCGGCCTTCACCATCTCCATCGTTTGCACGGGATCGGTAAGGTCGCAATCGTGCCACTCGACTTTCGATTCCATATGGCGGACATGTTCCCTCCGCGAATGATGCCAGCGCCTCGTTCCGGCGACGACGCATTCGGGGTGGCGCTCAAGAATATAGTCGGCAATATGCGAGCCGACGAAACCAGTAATTCCAGTGACTAATACTTTCATATTTTATTCTCCATGATAATTTCTCTAGCGATTTCGAGAAGCGTCCGCTCCTCGGATTTCAATATAAACCTGCACCCCGAGCGCTCCGCCGCGATGCCATCCTCATCCTGGTCGCCTACAAAATACGATCGGGTCAGGTCGCAATGTATCGTGCGTTGGGCAGTAAAGAACAAGCCCGGTTGGGGTTTCCTGCAAAAGCATTTCTCGTCCCAGTGGTGCGGGCAGCAATAGATGGCCTCGATCCGGCCCCCTGCGCTCTCAACCTCCTCGGTTAGCCTTCCGTGAATCTTTTGTAAAGTCGCAGCGGCAATCATTCCCCTGGCCACGCCGGCCTGGTTTGTGACAATGCAGAGCCGGAATCCAGCTTCTGAGAGCAGGACTGTTGCTTCTAACGAACCTGGCAGCCATTCAAATTCCTCTATCGTTGAAACGTATTGTCCCCTTGGTGGCTTTCGGTTGATGACCCCGTCGCGATCCAAGAAAACCACAGGTCGGAATCTCAAAAATTCCTTGGTGTCTTCTAGACGCGGCAGTGAGCCGATGCTGTAATACCGATGCATCGATACATAGGCGGCCAACTGGCCGCGCGCAACGAGTTTTTTATAAACCTCTTTTTCAAAAGAAACATTTCCGTTTGGCAGACTTTCCACATGCTGGCGTGAGAAGAGGCCAAAGCCAATATCGACTCCGCTCAGGCCGGGCACCGTCCGCGTTTTGTCGTATGCCTCAATTAGGCCCGCGTCCGAGACCCTGACATTGTCTTTTGTGAATTGGTCATCGTTGCTATAAACTACCAGCATCGCTTCCGCCCGGGAAGCTTTCCATCGTTCCTCGAGCTTGCGGAGTTGCAGCGGCCAGTAGTTATCGCAATAAAGGAGCAGAAAGTTCTCCTGCAGCTGATCCAAGGCTCCTCTGAGCCTGGCTCCGGTCTCGGCCTCCACGGGCAGCACGGAGTACTTGATAGAAAGCCCAAACTGTTTTCCGTCCCCAAAATACTGCATAACCACTTCCGGCAAATACCCGAGCAGGAAGACAACCTCTTCAATCCCCTGCTCTTTGAGCATCTCAACCAGATAGGCAGCAAACGGCTTCCCGTGAAACGGAATCATCGGCTTCGGCGTATGATCCGTCAGCGGCCTCATCCGGGTGCCTAGTCCTCCGGCAAGAACGACAGCTTGCCTGAGATGTTGAGGAGCCCCTTTAGCCGGTCTCATCATCAGATTTCCTCAAGCTCCGGCGGAGCGACCAGGCTGCGCAAAACCGGGCTCAGCCTGGGTTTGACCTGGTGCGCCACGGCCGGTGGCAGCGCGAGGTAGATCGGGACGCCCTTCGGGGCGTCTTGCGGCGAAAAAATCGGGAGGCCATAATGCTGGAGGCCGATCCTGTTTGGGTCCTCATCGACAAAGAATTTCACGTTTCCCTTGAGCTCCGCCCACAGCCAGGTGGCGGCGATCGAGGTTCCGAAGATGGCCACGCCGCCATTCTCCGCGAAAGATCGGGCATGTTTGGTGACCACGCTCAGCCAGTCGATATGGCGCTCCAGCTGTTCGCCGTAAGCTGGATCGAGGCGCAGCTTTTCCGGCTCTTCCCCGGACTTGCGGGCAAGCACGCTCACCTCCTTGGCCAGCCACCCTGTCGTCGCGCAGAGGATCTCGAAGCCTTCGCAGGCGACAAGATCGCGCAGGGACTCGACCGAGTAGTGGGAGGAATGGTCGGCCACGACGAGGACAAACGGGTTCGTGCTGCAATCCGGCACGTCGATGAAGAGGTATCCGCCTGGAGCCAGGAGGCCTTTGATCGAGCGGAGCATCGGACCGGGATCGGGGATGTGCTCGAAGCAATGGAGCAGAGAAATCACATCATATCCGCCGGGGATCCCGTCGAGCCCTCCGGTATAAAGCTTTTCAAAGCCGGGAACCGCCTCGACCTCGGCCTGGTATTTGTCGTCCCACTCGACCCCGCTCAGGCTCCAGCCGGGGATCGCCTTGGCAAACGCGCGGAGGAAGTTTCCGTTTGCGCACCCGATATCGAGCAGCCTTCCCTTCGCGGGGAGCCTGACGGTCCCCATGAGCTGGCGAAGCAGGTGGTCCGAGCGGAGGATCGGCTCTCCGGTATCGGCATCATAGACGCTTTGCTCCAGCCCGCGGGATTGAAAATAAACCGAGTAATTCTTGTAGATGTTCCGGATATCCTCATGCCATGCCGGCGTCACCATCGTCTGCGGGTACCCGCATTCCTGGCAGATGGCGAACCGCCCGCCGGGCGGCCAGGGCTTGCAGTCGGAGGCGATCCTGTTCAGGCCGACATAGGCGGCGTTCTCCTTCAGGCGGTCGCTTCCGCAGTAGATGCAGCAAATCGGTTGGGTATCCATGGTGGTTATTCGAAGAAGATAAACTCGTAGTCGCCTTGGTATCCGAAATGCTCGTACAGCCAAGTCCACTCACCGACATCAAAGAACGACTCGCAGGTGAGCGCCCAGCACTCGAGGTTGAAGAGCTCCTGCTCGTTGCGGTAGCTTTCCACAAGGATGTAGCCCTGTTTCCCGACGCGTGCTATTTCGGCGAGGGCGGTTTGCAGCTCGAAGATCCGGAGGTTGTGCAGGGCGTTGAGGGAGATGACCAAGTCGAAGTAGCCCTCAGGAAATGCCAGGGGGGCCTGCGCCCGATGGATCCTCAAATCCGCTTTTAAGTCCGGATGCCTGCAGGCAAGGCCATGGTGCGAAACATCCGTGCCGACGAGCTCCAGCCCCGGCTCAATGAGCTGCATCTCGTAGAGGAGAAACCCTTTCCCGCACCCGACATCCAGCACGCGCGAGCCCGCTTTCAGCCCGTAGGTTTCGATCAGGGCCTTTGCTACGGGCGCCCAGCGTCCGGCCATGTAGTGGTAGCCGCCATACCCGAGCCTTCGGTCGCCATCCCAGTAATCCGCCTCATATTCTTTGGCCTTCAGCATGCAGGCCACCTTATCGTCGCACATCCGCTCGATGTATTTGCGGGCGGTGGCCTTGTGGAGCGGTGTGACGAGATTGCGTAGCTGGCCCATAGGATGTATTTTCTTTCTAATGATCGCTAATGCTCGAGTGTCCGGTCTTATTTTGTGACGTGGTGTGACCAATCTGAAATGACCTTCTCGACGGCCGGGCTGAGGATTCTTTTGCTGCATAGGGCTTTGAGCTCGTCGAGTAAATCCAGCTTGCCTAAAGCGTCTAATGCGAAAAACCAAGTCTTATGGGGGACAATGTCCTGACTGGCCTTCAATAGCCGCTCAAAGTATCCCATCCAGGCAGCAACAATATCAGGGTGCTTGCTTGAGGCACCGCGCGAAATGTCGAGGTTGGTTTCCTGGACCAGCTCATTGAACCCCTCTATTACCGAAAGATTTTCAAGGACGTCATCAGACGCATGATTCTTCAAGAACTTTTTGACCACATAAGGTGGCGTGAATTCTTGATTGATATGCATATGGTCATATCCCGAAAGGGTTTCATAAAGTCTCAGCTCATCAATGACCATCTCGTATGCTGGAAAATATACCGCCCCATCATTCTTTCTTGTTTTTGCAAACCGATCGACTGCTACCCTCAACGTTGATTTCATGATGCAATTATTTTCCAACGTAGAGCAATCAAGAGTTGAAGGGTCATAAAAATACCTTTGTGGTGATATTGTTGTTATTAACTTTAACTCGCGGCCATTGCGAATCTTCAGGACAATATTAAGAATCTCATTTAAATCATTTTCAACCTCTTCGACTGATTGCTGCCGATTGCAGAAGTCGTTTGACGAAAGGCCGTAAAAGTTGCATGCAATTGTCTTCCCCTCTTTTGGAGTGAAAACCCGGGAGTTCCCTAAGGTAACAACAAAAATATCGCCATCTTTAATCTTATCGATAAGTTCTGCGTCTAGACTTATACGTGTTGCAATTGCTTTCTCTCTTGCGCTCGGTCCAAAAAAGCGAAGCTTAAAGTAGTTAATTAGGACAATATCTTCTGGATTGTCCTTCACCTTCATCAACTCATCATCCATATGTTCCTCTGCGCCAGTAGCCCTGCGCAAGGTTTGCAGCAGTGAATTAGTCGCGTAATGGGCGCATATATCTCTGTTCCAATAAAACTCAAATTGAAATCTCTCAAGCTGTCCTTTTAGGTTCTGTGCGAAACAAGAGCCGAAGCCCACGAACTTCTGGTCAAAGGAGGTTAGTATGATCTCTCTGTTAACCGGCATTTCCAGCGGCTTAAGCCACTGTGCATTGCATAAAAAATCTGTCGGGCATGTGTATTTCATAATTGCATTTCTGTTTAAATTCTTTTCACTAAAATTTCTTTAAAACTGAGAGGGGGTCTAAATGGCTTACCAGATTCGTTTAGCGTCGAGGATGGAAAGATGTGCATTCATGAGGCGATGCTGGACCATACTTTTTCAGCCGACTCGACACAAGCCAGCGCTGATGCCAGCGCCTCGGCGCTGTCGTCGGTTCCATAAAAGTCCTCCGGCAGCAAATCGACATCCCCGTAAAATGCGTTTTCTCGTTCCCGCCGCAACCGCCTGGAATCGCGCACGAGGTCGTCAATGTTCAGGAGGCCGGCTTCTTCAAGGACTGCCCGCATAGCCAAGAGATCCCGGCTGACATCGTGAACTTTGGCGGGTTCTGCGCCGACCGCCCGCAACATCCCTTTTAATGCCAACTCTGCAACTTCCTGGGCTTCGCGGACAGCGATGTGGTGGTCGCCCGCTCCGATGGCCGTTTCCACTAGCAGGAGCCGGCGACGGGCTTGGTGGATGAGGCTTCGCGCGAGGGAGTCCGTCGTCATAGAACGATCGCCTCCCCGACATGGAAATCCGGCTTGAGAATCCATGTCCAGGAATCATGGCCATACCAGATTCTCTTGGATTTGAGCGCCTCCATCCTTTTTCGCATGAGATCAAGCCGATCTTTGACCAGGTGACCGCAATCAACCAGGATAAGGGCTTCCTGGGTCATATCCAGAAAAAGCGGAGACCCGTGGAGAACGTGGGCGGGAGTTTTGAAAACCGGAGAAACATCGACATTCCACCCTGCGCGTCGACACTCCGCAATGCGTTCTTGCAGAAGCGATTCGACTGGCTCGAACTCCCGGATTTGATTGAACCGCCCGGCGGGCAGGTTGCTGAGCACCAGCAGCAGGTCGATATCGGAATTCGCCTTCCAGGCACCTCTTGCCACGGAGCCGAAAACCGCTAGAGAAATGAGGCGATCTGCATAGACGTTCCGGCAGGCTTCCGCAATCGCGCTCAAGATGCGGGCCGCGAGAGGTTCCCAGTTTTGCAGCTTCGAGGTCATTTTCTTTGTTCCGTGAGAATTTTCACGCCCAGAGCTTCACAAAACCTGCCCCAGCCGGCGCTGCCATTCTCTGCGTTGCGATATCGTCAGGCGGCATAGGCTTGAAGAACTTCCCTGCGGTTGCTCTGGAGATCCGAATACATCGACAACGCCTGCGCGATAAACCGGTCACTGGCCAATTGGTCCCGGGTAAAAAGCAGCAGACCGCCCCAGGCAACCTCTTTGGCATAGATCACATTTTTTGTCGTAAGAATGCCGATATCAACCGGGCGGCCCAGAACCTCCTCGAGGTGAGCAGCCAATTCCAAGCGGGCAAACGAGGAGAGATGACTCCCGGGAATAAGCAATAGCGCGATATCAAAATCGCTGGTTGCCCGCAACCGGCCTTTGACGGCTGAGCCATGCAGGTAGGCGGCGCAAATTTCCGCATCCTCCTTCAGGCAAAGGCTCAGCTTTTCCAGCAATGCTGTGGACGGCAAGCCATCGGTTGGAAACATGCTCAAAAACTACATGAGCAACCGATGAAGACAAGGCCCCTATTGCCGAAAATCGTTGTTTGATGCCCTGGCGGCCATGGTGGCAGCACGCTTGAGCTGGGCGGAGGGAGAACGGTCCGGCTGAACTGCCGGACAAGAACTCTGTTCTTCCTCGGAAAACTTGACATGTCCCCAGCCACTCAGCCCACATGAAAACCCCACGCTAATCCGCGAAGAGCCATTTTTTTACGATGAGGCAGACGCTGCAGAGCCCTTGTCCGGCGTTGGCGTCCGACATCGTCTATTTTTTCAAATCCTCCCAGAGGCAGCGGATGTTGCGTTCGGCGAACCCTCCCGCAGCCAGCAGGATGACCGGTCGGGGGTCGGTGAGATACGGCTCGAAATACCGCCGCGCGCGGATCTGGGCGAGCGCGGCCTCAGCCGTCCCGAGCTTGAACTCGACGATATAGATCGTCTCGCGGGTTTTGATGACCGCATCCGAGCGGCCTTTGTCGGTCCGCGATTCCGCGAGGATCTCGCCGCCGACCGCCTGGAGGGCCGCCACGAAGACCGCATGGTAAAATGCCTCGCGCCCGCCGTGCAGCTCGCCAGGAATCGCCGCGAAGAGCGCCGTGAGCGCACGCTGAAAATCTTCCGGCACCCGCCGGATCAGGGCATCCAGCATGAGCGCGGCGGCCGTCTGCCCGGCAGTGGTTTTGCCTCCGCAAAAGTATCCGAGCATCATCCCGAACCACGCCTCGCGGACTTCCGCATTGGGAAAGCCCAGCGTGCAAACCCGATTCGCGACCACCTTCAATGTCAGGTAGCCGGATTGCCAGAGCAGCGGAACGAGTTCCGGCTGGGCGATGTCAAAAAGCAAGGCCATTTCCGCGACCTGGATCCCCTCGAGATCCTGATCGGGACGTCCGAGCTTCTCCGCCATCGTGAGGAGCATCCCCGGCGTGCCGCTGCTCCACCAGTAGCTTCCGAACTCGCGATCCGAGAAGCAGTTGAGGATTGCCCAAGGGTTATAGACGCGCTGGCCTT